>CAZNSF010000142.1:0-3867 GCA_964575565.1 uncultured Verrucomicrobiota bacterium
CAGTTGAATGTTTACTGTTATCTTATTGTCTTTTTCGATACAGAGATTCCATTCCAACCCTAAATTTTCATAATGGTTTTTATCGCTAGGCAATCGAATAAAACCAAAGGGATTATTCGAATTTTGAATGCCAGTTTTTAAAATTTTTTGGAAGTTTGGTTCATGCAATAGGTCTTTATCGCGCGCGCGCGCGATTTGAAAGATTTGCGCCAGGGGATCTGGCTTTGAACTCACCGCAAGAACAGCTATTCCATGGATAAGAGAAAATTGCGCTTTAAGACCGGCTGATTCTAAAGAAGGAATTGCGAGATTAAAACAATTATAATTAAGCAATGGATGCAGTTTCCATTTATTGGGTTCCAATAAGGGTGTGCCAGCTGTTCGACATAACCATTCGACACATTTTTCGCGGTTGCCAACCGGAGAGAGTAGATACACCGTTTCGTTTTCCGGTAGATAGGCTGCCAATACTGTAGGACCCAAAAATTCGAGAACCCATTTTTCTGGTAACGATAACTCTTTTTCATCTAGCCCCCATTTATTCAAGATACCTTTTAAATGGGAGATATCTTTTAAGGTAGAATAGAAAGATGACTTTCGCAGTACTTTCCAATTTTGCGAGAAATTTTTATCGTAAACAAAGAACTGTATATGGCTTGGTAACAATTGAGAGGCCGAATAGACTTGGGGAGAACCTCCTTCCATGTAAGAAAGAAAATAGTGATCGGCCCGTATGGCGGCCACTATTGTTCCAATCCCCCCCACAAGCCACAAGCCAAACCATATCTTTGAATATTTCTTCAACTTTTTAGCCTCTTAATTTTTGCCATGGCATTCCTGGAGAGATTTTACGGAAATCGCGCTGCGCTTTTGGGCTTCGATTCCATGTGCGGCAGCCCAAGCCCCAGAGGTAGTAGTCATGATAGGTACATTCCTATGAAGAGCCTCTCGGCGAATTAATTTTTCGTCCTCTCGCTGGCTTTTGTTGCCTGGTGTATTAATAATTAAAGCAATCTCCCCATTTTTAAGCATATCGAGCACGTTCGGGCGTCCTTCGCTAATTTTGAAAAGAGATTTCGCTTCGATTCCTTGCGAGGCTAAGAAATGCGCTGTGCCAGTGGTGGCAAAAAGTGTAAAACCCAATTTGGAAAGCAATTTGGAAGTGGAAACAATAACCTTTTTATCTGAATCACGCACACTCATAAAAACATTTCCACCCGTTGGCAAAGGCGGTTGAGCGGCCATTTGAGCTTTAGCGTAAGCAATCCCCATATCATCACCTATTCCCATCACTTCACCCGTACTTAACATTTCTGGCCCTAACAAAATATCAACCCCTTGGAATCGCGCGAAAGGGAAAACAGATTCTTTAACTGACCAATACTTCGGATGGATTTCGTGGGTAAATCCTAGTTCAATCAAGGTTTTCCCAGCCATCACGCGCGCAGCAAGTTTTGCCAAAGGCGCTCCAATTGCTTTCGAAACAAAAGGTACCGTTCGCGAAGCCCTCGGATTTACCTCAAGCACATAGACCTTATCTCCTTTAACAGCGTATTGAACATTCATAAGACCGATTACTTTTAGCTCTTTAGCCATCGCAATGGTGTACTCACGGATTGTTTGAATGATTGATGAGTTTAAAGTATGCGGGGGCAAAACCATTGCGGCATCACCCGAGTGTACCCCTGCAAACTCAATATGTTCGAGCATTCCGCCAATGACAACGGTTTTACCATTTTTTAAACCCACATCGGCAATACAATCTACGTCTACTTCTGTGGCATCCTGTAAAAATTGATCGACGAGTACAGGGCGTTCTGGCGATGCCTCCACCGCAAAACGCATATAATGGCGGAGTTCATCATCATCATAAACAATTTGCATCGCGCGTCCTCCTAAGACAAAGGAAGGCCGCACCAAAATTGGATAAGTAAGTTTCGAGGCAACCTTTAAAGCTTCTTCTTCATTCGTTGCAATCCCATTAGGCGGTTGTGGGATATCGAGTTTATGCAGCATCGCTGCAAAAAGTTTACGGTCTTCGGCAATCTCAATAGACTGCGGTGAAGTCCCAATAATATTTACACCGTTTTTCTGAAGCCCGAGAGCGAGATTAAGCGGCGTTTGTCCGCCAAATTGGGCAATAGCGCCCCAGCATTGTTCTCGTTCGTAGATATGGAGTACATCTTCTAGGGTAAGGGGTTCAAAATAAAGTTTATCGCTCGTATCATAATCCGTGGAAACTGTTTCGGGATTAGAATTGACCATGATGGTTTCAATCCCATCTTCCTTCAAAGCAAAGGCAGCATGTACACAACAATAATCGAACTCAATCCCTTGTCCTATTCGATTTGGGCCGCCGCCGAGAATCATCACTTTACGTTTACTACTTTTGCGAACTTCATCATCTCCCGTATCATAAGTTGAGTAGTAATAGGGCGTATAAGCTTCGAATTCCGCTGCGCATGTATCGACCAAACGGTAAGAGGGGATAAGGCCGATTTTTTTTCTGAATGCACGAACTTTATCCTCTGTCTTGCCAATTAGATAAGCGACTTGACGATCAGAAAATCCAAATGATTTTGCTTTTCGTAATAAATCGATAGCTTTCGAATCCATTGCTGGAAAAGTCTTAGGCGGTTTTCGCAACAGTTGAAAGAGGAAAATTGATGATTGCATTCCTCGACCTCTATACAAGGCGAACACATACCTCTAGCATCTTCTATTGGAGAACCTCCATCTAAGTAGATGGGGCTTGAATACTCTTCAATCTTCTTTTCTATGAGGAGAAAACTATTTTTTCTGCTTTGAAAGCCGGTTGTTTACCAGCAATAAAATCAGTGAGACCACACAAATGGCAGTTCCAATAAAACCGAATTTCCCAAAAAACAATAAGGCATATCCCAAAAAGAATATTCCTGAAGCTATCCAAAACCGCTCTCTCTTTCTCTGGAGATTCTCTAAATAAGTTTTGTGCTCTTCTAATGATAATTTTTGTAAGAAAATTAGCTCCGCCTTCCTTCTCATGGCCATGGAAATCAAAATAGCGGCAACGATGCCGGTTAAAATGATTATAATTCCAAGATGTTGATTTAACTGCATTTATTACCTCCTTGTTTATTTTAAGTTTGTTTTTGTCTTTCTAATGAGACTAGACACCAAAAGCACTCTCAAGGTTACACCAAACTTATTTTTTGTAACCTTTTCTATCTAGCTCGTGTCAATTAAGGTACATACATGGCAGTTAATCCCGATGAACAAGCCTTACTCCAAAGATGTCGCCAAGGAGATGAGCAGGCGTTCCGCGAGCTTGTGGAACGTTATCACCGGCTTATTTACACGGTGGCCTACCAGGTTTTGCGTGATCGGCACGAAGCCGAAGATCTTACCCAGGAGGTATTTGTGCAAGTTTATCTAAAACTGAAAGAATTCCGCGGTGAATCATCCCTTTCCAGTTGGCTCTACCGTATTGCCTACCACCAAGGCCTTAATTACCGTCGTGACCTTAAACTCGAACGCCGAGAATTAATGGAAGATGCTTCCACTCTTTTAGCATCTGCCACAGAATCGCCTATGGAATCGATTGAAAACAAAGAGGAGGTTGAAAAGTTACTATCCAAACTTCCAGCCCATGATCGTCTGATTCTAACCCTTTTTTATCTTGAAGAACATTCCATCCAAGAAATTGCGGAGATCCTCGAAATTTCTGTAAATAGCGTTAAAGTGCGGCTTCACCGAGCCCGGGAGCGTATCCATGTCTGAAATCCTTAAAAAAGCTCTTTCAAATATCCCCCCGCCTTCTACTGATCTTCCGGATAGGATCTTTAATCGTGTACACGAAATGAGAGTCTTGGAAAAAGAATTTATTCG
>CAZNSF010000143.1:0-10733 GCA_964575565.1 uncultured Verrucomicrobiota bacterium
GATTTTGAAAATAGCGGCAGATTGTTTCTACCAATTCATTAATCGATATTCGTTGGCCGCTACCTAAATTGATGGGCATACCATTAGCTCCTTTCTCTAAGGCCAAAAGCATACCTTCAGCGCAATCTTGTGAATACAAAAAATCGCGGACAGGAGAACCATCACCCCAAACAACTAAAGGATTTTCGCTGCTAGCCACGCGTGCAATCAGTGCCGGAATAACCATAGCGGTTTTGGGATCGAAATTATCAAATGGGCCATAAACATTGGTAGGCCGAACAATCGCAATTTTATCCCATCCAAATTCAACCTTATACGCCTCGGCTTGGAGTTCACCCATTCGCTTAGCCCAACCCGCATATTGATCGGTGGGATGGGGCGGCCCCTTCCAAGCATCATCTTCTCGAAAGATATCCGATGGAGCGTAAACACCGATGCTACTGGTATATAAGTAACGTTCCACACCAGCTTTATACGCCATTTCCATCATCAGCGTATTCATGAGGAGGTGAGGCACTAGAAAACTAGCAGCGCGAGTTTTGCCAATATCGACAGACCCTTTGATCCCCGCTAAATGAAACACATAAGTCATTCCATTTGTGATTTTAGAACAAAAGGAGGCATCCATGAGATTGCCATGCAAAAACTCAATTTCAGTCTCAAGGTGAGAAGGATGATCCAAAGAAGCGATACGTACTTTTGCGCCTCGTTCAAGAAGCATACGAACCAATTGCCGGCCAATCATGCCGGTACCGCCAGTTACTAAGACTTTTTTATTTTTGTACATCGTTTTGGCTACGATTAGATAAATCACTGGAACCAGAAGGAACTCGCCAAGGTGCGTTAGAGCGCCCTTGTAAACGCGCAGCAATCTCAAAATGCTTGATCGCCTCATCCTCTTTTCCCTGGCGACGCAAAGTTTTTGCTATATTATAATGCGCGTCCGGGAGTTTAGGATTTATTTCCAAAACTTCATTCCAGTTTCGGATGGCTTCATCAAATTTGCCCAGCCGAGCCAGGGTTAATGCTAAATTGCTGCGTGCAATCAAAAAGCAAGAATCCATTTGCAAGGCATGGCGGTAGTGAACCATAGCTTCATTGAATTTACCTTCATGGAACAAGACGTTCCCAAGGTTATTATGGGCAAGGGCAAAATCAGGATTGATTCGCAGAGCTTTTTCACAATGTTCTTTGGCAACATCCATCCTTCCTTGCAAAATGAGGAGACCCGCATAGTTATTATGGATAAGCGGATCATTGGATCTAATGTGAAGCGACTCGATAAAATGTTGATCGGCTTCTTTAAACTTACCTTGATCCATCAAAGCTAATCCCAAGTAGTTATATACCGAATAATTATTTTTAGTTACCGAAAGAGTATGTTGCAGGATAGTGATGCTATTTCGCCAGTAACTTACTTGGAAAAAACTCATCACCATCAACACAAAAACCGCAGTGGCCGACATCATTTTCAGTACAAAGGATGACCATTGCCACCGGCGTACCAATTCTGTTACGCCCCATGTTATCATGATAAAAACACCGATCAGCGATAAGTAACTAAATCGATCTGCCCTAGCAATGATACCCATCCATACTACTGGCACCAAAACTCCGATAAACCACCACCAGCCAACAAATAAATAAGGATAACGTTTAGCCCGCCAAAGGATCCAAACTGAAATGCCTATCACTAACAGCCAAGAACCTACTAATTGACTAAAAGCAAACCCCGGATGAGGATACCAAGCTGCTAATGGAGTAGGCACAAATGTTTTAAGGAGATAACTGATATAGCCCACGGGCGCATAAATAATCCCATCGGGCACCGACATTGGCGTAAGATTAAATGCTTGTGCTCTCCACGTAAGAACAGCCGAAAGGATACCTAGAAAAAGAAGAGGACATTTTTCTAAAATCAAACGCATCCATAGCGCTTTATCCTGAAAACTCCAACGGGCCCGGCCTAAAGGCCAGTAATCTAACAAAAGCAAAACAAAGGGAAGAGTCATGCCCCATGGTTTGGTCATTAAACCTAAAACAAATATTCCTAACATCGCCGCATAGCGACCCAGACTTTTTAAAGCTATATATCGCAAGTAAGCCCAAATGGTAAGCATCCAAAATAAACCGCTTAATACATCTTTGAGTTCTGTTGCCCAAGCTACGGATTCGACATGCTGGGGATGAATTGCAAAAAGGGCAGCAACAAAGGCGCTTCGCCCCATAAAACCTGTCAGCCGATACAAGATGTGGAATAAAATGAGTGTATTAAGAATATGGAAAAAAAGATTCGCCAAATGGTGCCTGGCGGGATCAAGACCGAAATTTTCGATCATTAAAATCCGAACCAAAAATGTAACCGGTTGCCAATAATCCGCATTAGGGGAATCCGAGACTAAATCTGCAGTAAAAGCCCACTTAACTGTTTTCCACGTAAGCCCATCGTGAATATTAAAATTATTGGTGATATATAAATCATCATCGAGATTTATAAACTCGCACTTCCTTACTTCTACAAACGTCACAAGTGTGATCATCACCAGAAGTAACAAAACGAAGTAACGGCGAGAGTTCATAAAAGCATTCGTTATAGAAACCTGTGGGTTGAGCTTATCGTCCCTCGCCGATGAGATAGGAAAAAATATTTTTCGAGTTCGCAAATCATAAACTTACAAAGTAGAATGCTTTAAAAAAGAGGAGGATTTTGTGCGGCATGTTACTACAATAAGAACCTTGTTTATAGCCTTTTTATTATTCGGCGCGCTTACAAGCCGCGGAGATTTAATGGTCCTTCTTACAGTTGAAGACTTGCAAAACCCCACGCCTCTGGGAAAAGAACAGATTACTTTTTATATTAGCGGTAAACGCATCCGTTTGGATCAGGGACAAAGTATGTCCAGCATCATTTTGAACGATAAAAAAGTAACCTTTTCCATTATGCATGAGCCACGCCAATATGTAGCGCTACCGCATGATGAAATTAAAATAGACCCCTCCAAGTCGAAAACATCGGAATTTTCTACCACCGAACCTCTAGAAAAATCTGCGTTTGAACCCACTGGGAAAATAGAACGAATCAGCGGCTTCCAATGTCATCAAGTATGGTTCAAAGAAAAAAATGGCGACCGCACAGAACTCTGGATTGCCGAAAATGCGCTTGATATGAAAGTTTTCTTACAAGAATTCAAAAGTTTTGCAGAATTTGGCTTTAACCAGACCTTAAAAGAGCTTGAAAAATATCCTGCAATCAATGGCATCCCTATTCGGATAATTGAATATAGCGGCTCTAAAATGTTAAGGCGAGCTACGATTAACCGTTTAGAAACTGCTAAAATCCAAAACTCTATATTCGAAGTGCCAGCCGGATATGCTGAAATGAAAATCTCTGATTTTCCACTCATTCCTCCACCAGTGCTTGAGGAAAGCTTGAAGCATCTGAAAAAATAAAGGTGGTTTTAAAGTGTGTTACATCCGAAAATGCGATCCATCTCTCATGTTTAATTTTTATGTTTGTAGATCGAGTTAAAATTTATGCCAAAGCCGGTGATGGCGGGAGAGGTTGTGTAAGTTTTCGCCGTGAGAAATATGTGCCGCATGGAGGACCCGATGGCGGAAATGGCGGAAATGTGGTTCTTCGTGTAGATCCGCATACGAACCATTTAAGCGATCTACTTTATCAACCACGGCTCATTGCGAAGAGTGGAGGGCCCGGGCGAGGTAAAAAACAACATGGCCGATCTGCCGAAGATCTTGTAATGAAAGTTCCACTGGGCACTGTCGTTCGGCGTTTGCCAGCTAAGGAAACGATTGCAGATCTGATCCGAATCGATGAAGAATTTATTCTTTGTGCAGGCGGACGTGGTGGACGGGGAAATTATACTTTTAAAAGCTCCACCCATCAGGCGCCTCGCGAGTTTGGCCATGGCCAACCTGGCGAAGAAGGCGAATTCGAAATAGAACTAAAAACAGTCGCTGATATTGGCATCGTGGGATATCCGAACGCAGGAAAATCTACGCTGGTTTCCAAGATTTCGAAAGCGCATCCAAAAATTGCGCCTTATCCATTTACGACCCTTCATCCTGTAATTGGCACCATTGAATACGAAAATTACAAAACTTTACGGATCGCAGATATTCCCGGGTTGGTCGAAGGAGCGCATCGGAATGTAGGACTTGGTCACGATTTTTTGCGACATATCGAACGATGCCGGATGCTCATTATCCTGCTTGATATGGCAGGAGTGGATGGCCACGACCCACGCGAGGACTATCAGCAATTGCTTAAAGAACTGGACCTTTATAATCCAGATATTTTATTAAAAAAAACTGTTCTCATTGTTGCCAACAAAATGGATCGAGAAGAAAGCGCTGCTTATCTCAAAAAATTTAAACAGAAAACCCGAAAACGGATTTTAACAATTTCTGCCGAAAAAAACACGGGGCTGAATGATCTCCTTGACTTGTTGCGTAAAAAGTTATTGACCAAATAAAAACAAGATGTTTTCAAAGGCCTTGATTTCTCGAATCCAGGGGCTTAGAGGAATACATGGCTGTGCCTTTTGAACAAATCTTTAGTCGCCTCCTTAATGCCGTTCCCTCATGAAGTTTAAAGTTTCTTTTTTCCTTTTTTTCCTAGTTTCGGGTTTTTGTAGCTTACTTTACGAAGTGGTGTGGACGCGATTGGCAATGGCCCATTTCGGAGTCACGACAATCATTATTTCTATTGTCCTCTCGGTCTTCATGTTGGGATTTGCTTTAGGTTCTTTTGCAGCTGGCCGCTTGTGCAATCGCTTGCAAGGGAGCTCTTTTAAAAAATTTCTCCTATGGTATGCTTGCTGTGAACTTTTTATTGCTTTCAGCTCTTTTGCAGTGATCTTCATCTTTGGCCAAGGGCGTAACATGCTTCTTCAATCGAAGATGGAATGGGACTCCTTGAGCTATACCTCCATGAGCGCGTTATTGATCACCTTAGCACTTTTACCATGGACTACCTGCATGGGCGCAACCTTCCCTTTGGGAATAGCCATTCTTCGCCGTTCAACATCCGATTCCCAAAAAAGCTTTAGTTTTCTTTACCTTGCAAATGTTTTGGGCGCTACTCTTGGAACAATAGCTTCTGCATTTATCCTTATTGAACTGTTCGGTTTTACTTGCACATTGATCATTGCTGGAATCTTGAATGCATTCATAGTAGTTTTTGCCTTGGCTCTATTAAGGGTCAAAGGTATTTCTGTATCCACATACATTGAAGAAGATATTATTCAAGCCGGCGGTTTAAATACGAGTCGGTGGCCTTTAATCCTTCTATTTCTTATGGGAGTGGTGAGTTTGTCGTTGGAAGTAATTTGGATTCGTCTCTACACTCCCTTTCTAAACAGCTATATTTACACTTTTGCTGCTATCCTTGCCACGTATTTAGCATCCACTTACATAGGATCCTTGATTTATCGCGCAAAATCTTCCGAATTCGAAAAAATAGGTTTTGCTCCGCTCTGGATCAGCTTTGGCGTCGCGTGCTCTCTTCCACTAATTTTTACGGATCCTCGGATTTTATTAGGTGATGACCTTATGCGCCTCTTAGGGATTATTCCTTGTTGTATTTTGATGGGAATGTTGACACCTCAACTTGTAGATAGATGGTCTAGTGGTAGCCCACATCGCGCTGGCTTCTCCTATTCAGTAAATGTGATCGGTTGTATCATCGGTCCTATCGTGAGTAGTTTTTTACTGATTCCTTGGTTGGGAGAACGTTTGGCAACAACCATCTTAGCGCTGCTGATTCTTTGTATGATGGTATTCACTCTAAAGACAAAGAAGGCTCAATGTTTATTATGGTCCATGATGGTTTTTATAGTTTTGGTCTTTGGTTTCTGCAGAACGACATATGATCTTTTTCAGAGCAATCATCCGGAAGCTCGCACGATAAGAGATCCTACCGCAACCATCACCGCTCTGGGTCATGGATTTAAAAGACACCTGCTTGTAAATGGCTGTGCGATGACAAGCTTAACACCTATTTGCAAGGTAATGACACATATGCCACTTGCCATGCGAGCTGAAAAACCTAAGAAAATTTTAATCATCTGCTTTGGAATGGGAACCGCTTTTCGGTCTGCTTTATCGTGGGAGGCGGATGTTACAAGTGTTGAACTTGTTCCCGGAGTTTACAAACTATTTAATTTTTATCACGCTGATGCTGATGAAATCATCAAAAAATTTAGCCAAAAAATGATCGTTGATGATGGACGTAGGTATTTGGAGCGTACCCGTGAAAAATATGATCTTATTGTAGTAGATCCTGCGCCACCACTGCAATCTGCTGGGTCCAGCCTTCTTTATTCGGCAGAATTTTTATCTCTTACTAAAGAGCATCTGACCGCTACAGGAGTTCTTGCACATTGGCTGCCGGAAAATAGAGATGATCCTGCGACGAATGCTTCGTTTGCAAAATCCATGAAAAAAGTTTTCCCGCACGTTCGTGTTTACCGCTCTTTGGGCCAGTTTGGCCACCATCTATTCGCTTCCTTACAGCCTCTGGAGGAACCAAATATTCCTGAAATGTTAAAACGAATGCCTCCTACCGCATTGCGCGATTGGATGGAATGGGATTCCTATGATTCATCGGGTATGTTCCAAGAAGTTCTTTCTTCAAAAACTACGCTTGAAGATTTGATTATAAAAACACCTGCAATTCATGCTCTAGAAGACAATCACCCGATCAATGAATACTTTTTACTTAGATGGGTCCGACTTATACGTTGGTAAATATTAAAATGCACCTCATCCATTGGAAAAAATTTGGCATCCTAGTACCTGTATTGACTTTGGGAGGAATTTTCTCTGCTGCTGCACTACTTAAACTCTGCAGGGTTTCTTATGGAAGATGGGAATCATTTACCATGTTTTTACCGGCATTACTCTTGTTCATAGTAGGTTGGTGGCTTGATAGAAAGGGACAACCTAACGAGTTTTGTTTTTTCCCTATGAGAATATGGAGTGTGCTTCTATTTATTTTTGGAATTGTTATTCTAGTTAAAGGCTAAGGCAAAGACTTTTTAATCCTCTATCACTCTTTCAACAAACGTAAACCTGTTTCTATCACTAAACGTTCAGCTTCTGATTTTTCTGGGTGATATAAAGCTACTAAATGATTCGGCTGCGAATAACCAAAATCGCGCAAAGCATCCTCCGAAAGAAAAATACCTATGCATGGTGTTCCCACCGCCACAGCTATATGATAAGGACCGCAATCGTTAGAAATAAAAAGCCGCGAACGCGCTAAAACTGCGGCGAACCCAATCAATTTTTTAGGCGGTAAAACTTGTCCACGCCCTTCTGATTTTTGAAGCCATGCTTGAACAGAAATCTCTTTCCCGCGATGGTCGCCCGGGCCGAATGCAAGAACGACATGATGTTGATTTTCTGTAAGGACTTTTGCCACTCGCAAAAATGAGTCGAGCGGCCAACTTTTACGCCAATGGCTTGGAATAAAAATAAGGACGGGTTTGGAATTTAGCCGGAGCAGCGTATCAGCTTCTGCAAGATAATGAGATGGAAGAACTAATCGTGGAAGAATTGAATATGCGGCTTTTCCTCTGTCTTTGCCAAAAGGCACAAGCAATCTTCTTAAATTCGTAACCATTTTTTCTCCTCTTTGGGCAGATACTCTTAGGTTAAGAAAAGAATGGCTTTCCTCATTTTCGAATCCCAATCGCCATGGAGCGCCTGTCCATACGCTTAAACAAAGGGTAGTAAACGAAGATTTATAAGGGTTATCGCAGGCAATCGCTAAATCATACCGTTTGGTTCTTAACATAGAAAGTAATTGCCCAGTGGCGGCCGGCCATTTTAGAAATCGCGGATGAAGTTCTAGAACATTATCTATATTCTCTGTCTCTTTAAAAAGAGGGCTGATATTATCTCTCAACAATAAATCAATCGTAGCATGGGGGAAAAATTGCCTACATTCCGGAATAAGTACTAGCGACATGACTGCATCCCCGAGAGCTCTACCGGTCCGAATAATTAGAATCTTCTTAACCAAGGCCCTCTCTTCCGGTGTTTTGGGTAAGGATTTTTCATTTCTCGAAGAAAGAGCCCTTCCACAAACTGTTCGGAAAAGGATTAAAAGTAAATTACGGGAGTGATGTTCGAAGCGGCGCCGTAAAAGCCGTATTTTTTGTGACCAAGCTAGATTAGCCGTTGGATCGGTCGGCGTACTTTGCGGAGCACTCTCTAAATGATTCCCAGGATTCATTTTTAGTATCTCTTTTCATACAACGCTTCTCCTGATCTGGCGAGACTGTATCTCTTCTTGTATTCCTTAAACTTGACATTCTTGTTAAGAAATCTATGGTTATCATATGATAACTTCTAAAACACCCAAAATTATTGCTTATTTAAAACCTTCTTGCGGTTGGAGCAGAGGAGTGCGCGCTATTTTCCAAAAATACAATTTGCCCTACGAAGATCGTGATATCATCAACGATAACTCACAGCGTGAAGAAATGGTCCGCAAATCTGGTCAACAACTTTCGCCTTGCGTAGAGGTGGATGGACACATGCTCCCGGATATCAGCGGCGACGAAGTAGAAGCCTATCTGATCTCAAAAGGGTATATCAAAGTATCTGATACTCCTGCGGGAGCTCCGACCAATTCATCTTGTTCACCAGAAGATCATGCCCAGCAAGAAACACCGAATGTAACCTTTCGCTATTAGTTTAGAGGTTTCACTCGAAGATGCTTAAAAATTTCGGAGTAAGTACCGAGAGGCTATATTTCTCTTCGACTGTTTTGTGTCCACCAGCGATCACTTTTCGGCGAAGCTCGGGATTTTTAATTAAGGTGAGCAACTTTTCAGTCCACTCGATAGAATTAGAAGCAAGAAGTCCATTTTCGCCATCCTCAATCATTTCCTTATAAACTCCTACAGGCGAAGCAACTACTGGCACTCCCGCTGCCCAATATTGGAGAATTTTTAGGCCTGTTTGACCCCTGGCCCAAACGGAGTCTCGCATGGGAGCCAACCCATAATCGAGATGGGCAATATCACTCGCTTCTGTCTTCGGATTCCACGGTTTCCATTCGATCGGAAAACGCGCGGGCATGGCGGATTGAATATCTCCGATAATGCGCGCTACAAAAGGCGTTTTGGAATGGAGATTAATTAGTCCAGGGATTACCAACCCTAAATCTGCATAAGTTGCTAAACTGCCTATCCACCCTATCACAGGGATTTTGTGAGACGGCTTAGCTAACCACGCAGCTTCTCGAAACGCCTCGGTATTTACAGCCGTGGGTAAAACAATGGGCGAAGGCCCTTCAGAAATATTTTTCTGAACAAATTCAGCAAGATTATGGTTGGCAGTTATTACACGGTAAGCATGATGGCAAATACTAACCACACGTTGAAATTGCGGCCACCAATGGGCAAGAAATGGTTCGCCAGGATTTTTAGTGAAAATGGCATCATCAAAATCAAAAATCATTTTAGCTTCGCGAGCAATTTTTAACTCCATATTAAAGAAAGGGGCGGGCAGGATAGGCTTTTGCACATAAACATAATCGTAATCTTGGAGTTGATGTAAATCCTGCATCCGACGGATAAAAGTTCGGCCGATACGCTGGAAATAAATCTTCTGTGAAAAAAGGTCCCGTGTTTTCTCGAATTCTTCAGCCGTTACCGCAGGATGTACAACCGCTTCATATCCAGCTTTTTGTAGTGCCGGTAAATATTGGTACACCCGGTAATGGCTGGAAGGGATTTGAATATCCCCTTGTGTTAAGAATAAAATACGTTTCATGGGTTAACTCCCCTCATCTATTCATCCTTTAGAAATATACTCCCATACTGGTAAGATATCATGACAATCTAAATTGCATGTTACATCCAAAAAACAATCCTAGCACACTTACTCTCCCAATAAAGGAAAGAGTCGTGGTAGCCATCCCTGCCTACAATGAAGAGGCGCATATTGAAAAGGTAATTCGCCTATGCTTGGTACAGGATGTTACGGTTTGGATTATCAATGATGGCTCGTCGGATCGCACGGTGGATATCGCCCAAAAAGCTGGCGCGCACGTGATCCATCACGAGCGGAATATAGGTAAAGGCATGGCGATTCGTACTGCTCTGAATGCCTTTAAGCAATCAAAGCATAAATTTTTAATTCTCATGGATGCCGATGGACAGCATGACCCTGCGCTTATTACTTCCTTTATCGAACGCGCAGAAGGAATTGATGCAGGTCTTATCCTCGGCAATCGAATGCTTTCTATTACAGCAATGCCTTTCGTTCGACTTTTAACAAACCGCTTCATGTCATGGCTGATTAGCCTTTTGGTGGGTCAGAAAATACCAGATACCCAATGTGGTTACCGCTTAATCTCTCGCACTTTTGCTGAAAAATTCCATCCGACCACTTATCGTTTTGATTTGGAAAGCGAAATGTTAATCCAAGCCACCCGTTTAGGAATTAAAATCGAATCTGTACCTGTTCCTACCATCTATACAGATCAGTCCAGCCATATCCACCCATTGGCAGATACTTTGCGTTTTACCAAACTCATCTTGCGATATCTTAGAAAGTAAACTACAAGAACATCTTAACTAGTTCTTATTGATCCTAGATCCCATTAGAAATGACCAAATTAAAAAAGGAGACATCTCCTTTGCTGATTCTCGAAAAAGAAAAAGGGTTCGATTTATGGCAGGAACATGCTCGTGCTA
>CAZNSF010000144.1:0-3666 GCA_964575565.1 uncultured Verrucomicrobiota bacterium
TAAGATAAAGCTTTCGCACTTCCTTTTCTTCTTGAGGAGGGCCAAGGGGACCGAATGCACGCAATTTTTTACCGTTGGTTGCATCCCATATATTGATGGTTATCATGCTTTTGGTAGTCATTCTGTTTCCGGTAATAAGGAATTTACCATCGGAAGTATAGAGCATATCGGTAACCTCGATAACCTCGCCACCACCCTCATTGAAAGTAGATAGTTCTTTTCCACTCGCTAAATCCATTGCTTTGACGAGATCGCAAACGCCGGAATTAGGATCCGACATACTTGCAAAAGCAATTCGGCTTCCATCTGGACTAAAGAGAGCGGGCTGTTGCCCGCCAAGAGATTTGCCAGGAGGCAATTGAGCTCGATGTGCTTCTACTTCCTTTACTGCTTGCATCATTTTTTCCATGATGACCGCGTAAGGAACGGCCTGTTTTAATAGTTCAGAAAAACTTAAAATTTGGATATCGGATTTGTTGTTTTCTTTAATCACTGCCGCCCATTGACCATCAGTGGATAACGCGCCCAGTTGAACTCCTTGAATTGCCAGAGGCTCCGTCCATTTCTTGGCATCCCAAACCATTATGGTATAAGAGCTGCCGCTGCCGCTCGTTAAAAAGAAACTGCTGTCCGGCGTGAACCAGACCTTATCTCCGCCCCCATCTAATCTCTGCGCAGGGTTGATTTTAATTCCGGTATCCGTTTGATCAATTTGATAGATGCGTGAACCGGCAATCAATGTTCGTCCATCCGGCGAAAACTGAACACTCCCTACCCAAGCATGTGCATCCTCATAAAAGATTTGTTTGTGGCTAGCTACATCCCAAACTGCAACGGCCAAGCTGGTAGCTGCCAAGAATTTTCCGTCTGGAGAAAAATCAACGGATTGAACATAACCATTGCCTTGCAATGGTAGCAGAGCCAATTCTTTACCGGTAGCAGCATCAACGAGTAATGTGCCCCTTCGATCGTCATTACTTTCGATATCCATATTGTCATAGGACGGGATGGCCAGGATACGGCCGTCTGGAGAAAAAACCGCGCCTGTTTCCGAACCGTGGGCACTGATAGCAAAGAGGTGTTTGCCTGTTGCAACATCCCAGGCCGTATAACTAGACAAGTCTCCTCCAACAAGAATCTTCCCATCCGGCGAAAAGACGATAGTACGAATATCACCGACACCATTATCTATACTTGAGTCCATACTAAATCTACGATCTCTTTTACCGCCTACGGGTTGTGGGGATCCGGGCTGCCAGAGCTTGCGCTTGGGAGTGTCGCTTGCCACCTCCCATATCTCTAAGAAACCCTTGCTCATATGCCCATGCCCTCCAGTACCGGGTATCTCCACATCCACCCAACTGCTAATGGCCAAAAGACCGCCGTTTGGCGAAAAAGCAAGAGCCCGAATATTTTTGCCTTGAGCATTTAATACGATACTTTTAGCACGATCTTCTTTTGCCGTTTGCCTTTCTTTAACTTCTCCGTATACCGCAAGAGAGAATAGAAAAGAAAAGAAAGCCATCCATGGGATGGAATTCCGAGTTATATTTCTAATAGTTTTCATATACCCCAAACTCTATCACTTTTCGCGAATCCAACAAAATTGATAAAATTTGATCTACTATTGATTAAAGTGATGGTTGGAAGCTATAAGCTTTGAGTAATGAGCCACCAGTCGATAAGGCACCAGAGCACCAGAACACTTTACCCTTCACTTCCGCTTATCTGATCGTGATCTTGTTTTCTCTAAAGCAGTTACAATCGATTTTGGATGAGCGCGTTCGTACTCTACGGCAAAGCTCTTCAAAAGGTAAAGGTCGACTAAGTCTTTAGCGCGACCCGAAGCGCGCTTGCTGGCGATAATGTCTTTGAGATTTGCTACTGGAAATTCATCCTGTTGAATAGCGCGAGCTCTTGCAAAGGAATAATTCTTAATTCCATCTGGGGCATGGATCAGATCGAGTTTAAAAGGGCCCGTTGTAATTTGAATAAAATCTTTACCGGCAAGGATAGCCGTTTTCAGGCTTTCATCGATCTTAAAGCCGAGACGTTCAAGGGCGCGAATGACACGCGCGGCATTCTTACGATCTTTCGGAAGAAAAAGATCTGCATCCTGGGTGGTTCCTGGATAACCAAGAATGATTGCACCACTTTTGCCAATGAACAAATAATCAATGCCTTCTTCGTTGAACACCCGAGCAATATCTTTTGTGCGCTGCGCGGAAAAGCTTTCGAAGCTTTGGGGTGGTTGGTCCATAACCTAAATAGGGAGGAAGATTTTTTTTACACCATTTCCGGTAATTTGTCATGGAATTAAAAATACGATAGGGCGCATCATCTAGTATAGGACGGTGAAGATTTACAAAACCATTGGTTACCCGCTCATCAGTAGAACGCTGCAATTGGTTACGGCAAAAGGCAACCCATTCTTCGACTTCATCTGGAAAACTGTATTTAGCCATAAGTTATATCCTTAATGGCTATAACATATATCACTTCTGCTCCAAATGCAGCCTTTAAATGGGGGAGCAATAAGACTAAGAAGATGATTTTCTCTTACTCTTATTTCCTATTATTGTGGCAGAGGCCGCGATCCCTATCAAAAATATCCAATGGTAACTTGCTATGGTAAACGCCAAAGATTCAAAAACCTCTTTTCAAAGCTTTCTTTACCAAACATGCAACGAGCTTTTCGAAAGAGAGGCCGGTTGCTCGCGCTGCATCAGGATATAAACTGGTTGGCGTCATGCCTGGCATGGTATTAACCTCAAGCAAGATAGGACTACCTTGTTCCGGAACTACAAAGTCTACTCTCGATAAATCGCGACAGCCGAGCGCTTGATGCGCCCCTTTAGCAATTTCTTGGGTACGGCTGTATTGGGATTTTGGTAACGGCGCAGGAATAATATGCTCGCTTAACCCTGCTGTATATCGATGTTTAAAATCATACCAGGAATGCGCTGGAGTGCGAATTTCGATAACCGGTAATGCTTCCGTCTCTTTTCTTTCCAGAATTCCACAGGTAATTTCCTTTCCATGAATCCGTTCTTCAATAAGAATTTGTTCATCATAAGAAAAAGCTTGGGCGATCGCTTTTTCAAGGGCTTTTGGATTATCACTAAAATGAATGCCGATCGCGGATCCTTGACGCGAAGGTTTGACAACCACATGAGAACCTAAAACATCAAAAATTCGTTTGGTGACAACCGATTTTTTTTCTTTCCGATGGAGAATCATATCTCGTGCTACCGGTAGTCTATGCGCTCGGAAAATTTGTTTGGCGACAATTTTATCCATCGCGCAAGCGCTGGCTTGCACACCGCTACCCACATACGGAATGCCTAAAATTTCTAGAAACCCTTGGAAAGTGCCGTCTTCACCGGGCGGCCCATGAAGAACCGGAAATACCACATCTGCTTTTACTTTTTTAAGGGCTACGCCAACCGATTGATTGAGTTCAAGGATATGTACATTCGAATAAGTGGCGCGTAAGGCATCGGCCACGCCACGTCCAGACACACGCGAAACCTCGGTTTCTGCTGAAGGACCGCCGCATACCACCGCAATCGAAGGTTTCCTATTTTGGGGCATTTGCCCTTATAGCAACAAACGTTAAAAATATTCCATCTCTTAATCAAAAAATTATTCCTTGGATTTTATCTA
>CAZNSF010000145.1:0-2640 GCA_964575565.1 uncultured Verrucomicrobiota bacterium
CTTCTGAAAAAGTGCTTGCACCGTAAAGAACCGTTGCTTGTCCACTAATGAGAAGATATCGGACACGATGTCTCTCAAGGGCGCGGAAAAAGTTTTTCATCATGAACCTCCTGTGGAGAAGGCAGGCGATAGCGTAAACGCCATGAACGCCGTAATCTTTCTCGAGGAGAAAGGTTCTCCCAAACTAATGTAATATGAGTGGGTAGACAACTTTCATCTTTTGAGAAAGCCCTTTTTTGTTGATGACCATTTCTTAGACGATGCATATGTAGAGTATTCCATAGCTTATCCCCAGATACAAGATGTGATTGGGTTTGCAATATCCTGCAATATCCTCTGGCAGAGGCGGAAAATTCGAAGCCCGATCATCGCAGCAGTGGGGCAAGAATTCGAAATTCGAAATGAAGGATGTTCCAAATATTGATTTCGCGCAAAGGCGCTAAGCGAGCAAAGAAAAATAAAAACTATTTCCAAGAAAGGTCTCAGAGCTTATTTTTATCTCTCAAGCCTCCGCGATCTCTGCGAGATGTGCTCATTTTTAGATTTCGAGTTTGACCTTGCTAATAGCTAGTTGCTAACTGCTAATAGCTATTTCCAGCATGAAAAACCCTCTTATCTTCCAAAACTGTAAACTCGTCTTTACAGACTTTTTTGCGGAAGGCTCACTACAGGTTGAGAATGGGTATTTTACCGCCGTATCGTTTGGTGAAAATCTATCAGCTAAAGGAGCAAAAGTTATTGATTGCCGAGGAGATTATTTAGGCCCCGGCTTTGTCGATATCCATAATCATGGAGCCCTCGGCACCGATTTTATCGATGGAGAGGCCGGTGGCTTGGCTAAAGCGTTGCAATATCATCAAAAACAAGGTGTTACTTCGGTTCTTGCTACACTTATTACGAATCCTCCAAAACAAATTTCAAAAGCCATTACACGTCTTGTTCAGCTTGAAAAAAAGAAGGTTCTTCCAAAAAATTTTACCGGGATTCATATCGAGGGACCTTTCTTAAACCCAGCCAAAAAAGGAATGCATCGTGTGGATTGGATGCACGACCCAAAGGTGTCTGAATATAAAGAATGGATTAAGGTAGGGAAAGGGTGTGTGCGTTTACTTACCGCAGCGCCTGAACGCAAAGGCGCTCTCGAAATGTACGCTTGGTTAAGGTCTCAAGGAGTGATCGGCTCGATCGGTCACACCATTCTTTCGTGGGAAGAAGCTAGAAGTGCATTAGCCGCTGGCGCAACCCATTTTGTACATCTTAATAATGCGATGGAATGGCCTACACGCATTAGAAATAAAGAAGGCTGGATGCAAACAGAAGGTCGTGGCATGGGATCCTGCCTTTCATCAGATCTTTTTACTGGTGAGATTATTGCGGATGGCCACCATGTTTCACCAGAATTGGTTCGTGTGATTTTAAAGGCAAAAAGGGTTGATCGCGTGGCATTGGTAAGCGATGCTTCGCCTTTTACTGGCTTAAAGCCTGGGCGTTATACAGTAGCAACCGTGCCTATAAAAGTTTATCCTAGTAAACTATGTCTTTTAGCTGATGGCTCGGCTTTGGCCAGCAGTGTATGTACTTTGCTGGATATGGTTCGAAATCTTGTGGGATGGGGTTATGGATTATTAGAAGCTTGGCGAATGGCAAGTTCTACGCCGGCACACCTTATTGGGCTAAAAGGTCGTGGCGCAATTCGCATCGGAAATATTGCTGATCTTATTTTACTAGATTCATCTCTGAAACTAAAAGGAGTTTGGCAACAGGGAGAAAAGGTTAATTAAATTCTACAAGGAGATTAAAATATGCGAAGCATGACAGGTTATGGGCATGGGGAAACCCATCATAAAGGATTAAAGTTTACGGTTGAACTAAACTCGGTAAATCGTAAGCAGGCAGATATTTTGGTAAATCTCCCACGGGAAATTATTGAGTTAGAGCCTCGCATCCGCGATGAAATTAATTCAGTGGTATCGCGAGGACGCCTCAATGTGGTAGTGGCATACCATCGCGCTAATAGTAGTAAAGGAATTTCGCCAATTCAGTTAGATGAGGGAATAGCAAAAGCTAGTTTGCATGCTATTCGAAAGCTTCAACGCGATTTAAGGCTGGATGGCACGATTACCATGGAAACCATCTTGCGATGTCCTGGCGTGTTAAAATTGATGGAAAGCGAGATCGATGCGGAAGTGGTATGGCCGCATATCGAAAAAGCTCTTAAAACTGCATTGGCAGGTTTAATGAAAATGAAGGAAAAGGAAGGCAAGCACCTTCGCGAAGATCTTCTTAAAAGGCTTGGGTCTCTTAACGAAGGAGTGCAAACCATTCGAAAACTAGCCCCTGCTATGGTAGAAAGGCATCGAGAGCAATTGCATGAGCGGATTCGTAAATCAGGAATAGAGATTTCTTTTGAAGATGAACGCTTAATGAAAGAAGTAGCTTTTTTTGCAGATCGCTCGGATATCACAGAGGAATTAACTCGTCTTGAGAGTCATTTGGCGCAGTTCCGTGATAGCATCCACTCTAGTGAGCCTGTGGGGCGTGCTCTTGATTTTCTTTCTCAAGAACTGAATCGCGAGATTAACACCATTGGGAGTAAAGCAGCTCATGTAGAGATTTCGCAAACGGTAGTAATGATGAAGA
>CAZNSF010000146.1:0-3438 GCA_964575565.1 uncultured Verrucomicrobiota bacterium
CGTAGCCTTCTGCCCAGCAAGATCCGAATCAAAACACAAAACTACGTGTTCCACATAACGGTTTAAAATGCGCGCTTGATCTTCGGTAAACGCTGTTCCTTGCGGCGCAATGATGTTGCGAACGCCTGATTCAAAACATCGGATCCAATCCAATTGCCCTTCGCATATCATCGCCCATTTTTGTTCTTGGAGATCGCGCTTACTACGATCTAAACCGAATAATAAACGTCCCTTTTTAAAAATAGCTGTTTCTGGCGAGTTCACATACTTTGCTTCCTTTGCTTCGCTTGATAATAAACGGCCGCTAAATCCAACTACGCGCCCTATTTCGTCAGCAATCGGAATCATCAATCGATTCCGAAAGCGATCGTAAGATTTACGTTCATTTTTAACGACCAAACCTGCTTCTTCGAGCAAAGAAACATCCATTCCATGGGCGGATCCCCACTGGATTAATCCGTCCCATGCAGGCAAGGCATAACCGAGCCGAAACTCTTTTGCGGTTTCTGATGTAAATCCACGCTGTCGAAGATAAGCGCGTGCCGCATCGGCTTGCCGCGATCGCATTAAGTTGGCGTGGAACCAATCTCTCGCCTTTTGATGAATCTCGTAAAGCCGTTCTTTTTGATCACGGGTTATCCCAGTTTGGGGATAGGTATCTTGAATGGTTATTCGCGCGCGTTCTGCTAAACGACGAACCGCAGCAGAAAATTCTAGTCCTTCGCGCATCATCATAAATCGAAATACATCCCCGCCGGCGCCACAACCGAAACAATGGAAACTCTGCCGTTGAGCGCTTACATGGAAAGAGGGCGTTTTTTCCTTGTGAAAAGGGCATAGGGCACGATAACTCGTCCCCGCTTTTTTCAGTGGAACATTTAACCATTGAACCACTTCTACGATATCATTGGCAGCCCGGATTTGAGCCAGAATTTCTTGTCCAAAAAAAACACTCATTTTAAAACGCTGTTACTAGCCTGTTCCACTGCAGGAAAACTTTTGATTACACGCGACCCAAGCCATGAGCCACCTACAGGAAAGGAAGCTGGAGCCGCTACTGCAAGCAAGGCTAAAAACCAAGTTGCAAATGCTACTCCTAAAATAATCCCCGGCAGAATAGCTATGGTACGGTTAAGTTTAGCAACCCAAGTTTCTTTTTCGTATCCATGCAAGTGATTAGTTAAAGCCCACACGAAAAATATTCCAATAGCTGAAAGAAGGATGAAAGCGAAAGGCAAAGATATATTTTTTGGGATGGCAAGTTGTTTCTGAAGCCATCCTGCAAAGTCCCCAAACCAATAACATACAGCCAGTGCCATTCCCCAAAAAGCCGCCGCTCGAACAAATCCCCATAAACATCCCATTTGCCTAGCCACAAAGATCCCAAAGAAAATAGCTAACACATCAAAGATATCCACCCAATTCAAAGGTCCTCCTAAGGAAAAGATGTCTTCCCCGGATCTTTGCAAAGAGGAGTTCCCTCTCTCTAAAACATCGATTTCTTGTTCAGCCGCTCTACTCGGTTGGGCAGTTGATGGTAAAGTGGATGGTTTATCTTTAAAAGAGGGTTTCTCAATCGTGTGTAGAGGCGTTGTTTGAACCTCACTGATTGCAGGCTTTTGAATGATCGCCTGTGTTTGCTCGGTCGGCTTTAGAGTAAATGTCCATAATAAAGCACATAACAAGATTCCCAAAATGACTACTACACTCCATCGATGATGAAGCGGCCAGAAAAAAGGCCCCTTTTTAGGAAGGTTTTCTTCCACTTTAGAATCAGGGATTTCCGTTTGCTTTAACTTTACTTTTTGGGGAAGAACAGGTTCGCCCTTTTCTAAACGCTCGATGGCTTGGACCGCTTCTTCCATGCTTCGAAAGCGTTGAGAAGGTTCTTTCTCCATCATTTTCATGATCAAATCGCTAAAGCCATCGCTCAAAGCGATATTCTTGCGTTGCGGATTGACTAATTGTTCATTCATGTGTTTGGACATTACTTCCGTTGCAGAACTTCCATGGAATGGAGGGTCGCCTGTTGCTAAATGGTAAAAAGTGGCTCCCAACGAATAGATATCTGTCCGCAAATCCACATGCTTAGAATCCCGTACTTGTTCAGGAGAAATATAGTACGGTGTACCAATGGTCGTACCGGAAATAGTCATCGAAAAGCTGATGGGGCCTTCCAAATTTTTCGAAAGTCCTAAATCTGTTATTTTCACCACACCTTCCTGTGTCAGCATAATATTTTCTGGTTTTAGGTCGCGATGGATAATCCCCTTTGAATGTGCGTAACCAAGCGCACGAGAAGTTTGTTTAAGCCAAGGTAAAAGCTGGGCCTCCTTTACTTTTTCTTGCACTTTCAAAAAATGGGAAAGGTCCACGCCTTTGACATACTCCATAACCATAAAATACTCCCCATTCTCTTGCCCAGCTTCATAAACACGGATAATATTTTCGTGTTGCAACGCTGCACATGCTGATGCCTCGTTCATAAAACGATCTATCAATTCTTTTTTTACTATAAATTCACCAGATAAAAACTTTACTGCAAATTCTTGATTGGTTTGGGTATGTTTTCCAAGATAGACTACCCCTCCCATACCACGCCCTAATAAGCGAGTGAGGAGATAGTTCCGAATAACGACCCCGACCATTGTACCTTCTTCATCCATAGATCATGAAATTGAAAACAGACTGTTACCCATAACGCAAAAGGATACAGGCTCCAATCACCTTTACCATCACACCAACACCATGCCAGATTTTCATTCGATACGCAATCTTTGCTCCACTAAGGTGAGTTTACTTCTTTGGGTGTGCCTAATGATTGTGGTTCTAGCGAACGATCCATCACCTAAACGCGCTCGTGTAATTCGCGCTACAGATCCACACATTCTCCATCTCTTTACACCGGAAACAACGCGTGTTCGCAAGCTCGTTCATGCTGCTATTTTACAATACACAGATACCCAAGATGAGGCTACTGCATGGAAAAAAATTGTTTTACCTACCGATCGCATCGGAATTAAAATACATACTTATCCAGGCCCTGTGATGTCCACTCATCATACAATAGTAGAAACGATCATCGATGGCTTGCAACAAGCAGGCATTCCCAGAAACCATATCCTTGTTTTTGATCGTTATGGGCCCCAAATGGAAGCTGCTGGTTATCCCCCCGACTTACGAGATGATGGAGTCATCTTTACAGCAACTGTTCCTTATAAAGGCTACGATCCTCATTCCGGCTTAGATTTACCTATTGTTGGCAAACTCATCTGGGGCGACTTTGAATTTAAAAAGAAGACCTCTACAAAAGAAGAGGATGATCAACTTAGTACAAAATCCTATTTTTCTCGTATTCTTACCGAGGACGTAGATAAAATGATTAACATCGCCGTGCCTATCACCGATCCCGTACTTGGATTTTATGGCGCTCAAGTT
>CAZNSF010000147.1:0-6906 GCA_964575565.1 uncultured Verrucomicrobiota bacterium
GCAGATCAGAAAAGTGTACACGGCAACCATTAGCACATAAGATGCCAGCTATGACTAAGTTGGTACCAAATACAGCTTCTTGGAGCTCGCGGCCTTGCAAAAATAAACTTCACGACATACGATAACTTCTACAAACTTTTATGACTCCTGTTATGACTTTGCCTATGTCCGGGGCGATAAACCCTAAATCTCCCCTCTTAAATAGGGAGATGGTCGGGCCGGCGGGACTTGAACCCGCGACCTCTTCCACCCCAAGGAAGCGCGCTAGCCAAGCTGCGCTACGGCCCGAATACGAATAAAGTTTCTTACCAAAACATGGCACCCTCTAGCACCCCATAACCGACCCATCAACATAACAAGCAAAACCTAGGGAATACCAGAATCTTTTAATAATTTGAAAATTTATTTGAATTTCTGCTATTTGCCTTTATGATAAAGCCTTTATGAAAGCTGGCATCCATCCCGAATATACCGAAACTGTGATTACATGCGCCTGTGGCAATGTAATGCATACTCGTTCAACAAAATCCTCTATCCATATTGGGATTTGTTCGAAATGCCATCCTTTTTTTACGGGTCAACAAAAGTTTATCGATACAGCAGGTCGTGTAGAACGCTTTAAGAGGCGCTTTAATAAAAAGTAGCGTTCCTATTTTCCTATATTTTCTTGGTCCAAATATTGGGCAAGGATGCTTTTGTATTAATCACCTCCTATCATTTTTCATCTTCTCTCCCCTGCCCTCTTTTCTGAAAATGGATCTTCTCTCCCAAAAACCTCGTTTTGAAGCGCGCTTGGCTGAAGTTGAACATCAACTTAGCGATGGAAATGTTTTTGCCAATCCTCAAAAAGCTTCTGAACTTGGGCGTGAGCACACACGAGTCAAAACATTACTTCAACATTTTGTTAATTACACCAAGGTAAAGACCGAAATCGCTGCAAACGAAAAGTTAAAATCGGAACATAAGAATGAGCCGGAAATGTTGGAAATGATCGAAGTGGATCTTACCCATTTGCATCAAAAAGAAGCGGCGCTCGAGCTAGACTTAAAGGCAGCAATTTTGCCGCCCGACCCCAACGATAGTCGTAATACCATTCTCGAGATTCGCGCTGGCACCGGCGGAGACGAAGCGGCCCTATTTGCGGGCGATCTTTTTCGGATGTATTGCCGTTATGCAGAAGTCCATAAATGGAAGGTTGAACCACTCGATGCTAGTCCCTCTGGTATGGGTGGTTACAAAGAAATCATTGCTTCCGTGCAAGGACAAGATGTTTATCGGCATTTGCGTTACGAAAGCGGTGTTCATCGGGTTCAACGCATTCCTTCAACCGAAGCCAACGGCCGCATCCATACTTCTACGGCAACAGTAGCCGTGCTGCCCGAAGCTGAAGAAGTAGATATTGAAATCAAAACGGAAGATCTAGAAATCACCGTTTGCCGTGCCTCTGGCCCAGGCGGGCAAGGAGTTAATACTACCGACAGCGCTGTACAAGTTACCCACAAACCTACTGGCCTTATTGTTCGATGCGCTGATGAGCGCAGCCAAATTAAAAACAAAGCAAAGGCGTTGCGTGTTTTGCGTTCTCGACTACTTACTGCTAAACAAGAAGAGGAAAATGCAAAATATGCAAACACTCGAAAATCCCAAATCGGCACCGGTGATCGTAGCGAACGCATCCGTACCTACAATTTCCCTCAAAATCGGGTTACAGATCATCGTATTAATTGCACTCTCTATAATCTCTCTGAATTTATCGAAGGTAACATCGATCCTATGCTCAATGAATTGATCACACGTGATTACGAAGCACGCTTTGAGACGTGGTCAGAGAGTTGAATTTGAGCAAGAATTATTCTTGGCAGGTCGGTTTAAACTTTGCTAGCGTGGCTGAAACGCAATATCATGCCCATTTCAAAGGCTTACAACTTTTTTCGATTGCTTTTGCATGCTGGATTAGCAATGGGCTTTGCCTTTTGGCTCTTATTTCCTCTTCGCGCTGAAACTCCTCCTACTCTCCGTGAAATTCCTCCTTCTGAAGAGGTAAGCGCTCCACTACCCATAGAAACTATAGATAAGAAAGAATCCCAGCAACAGCCGATTCAGACGAGCGCTGATAGCATGTCCCTTGATCGAGAAACTGGAGATATGCTAGCACAAGGCAATGTCGTGATTACTTACGGCTCTGTTAAGTTATTTGCTGATAAAGTTCAGGTAAATAACCAAACCAAACAAGCGAGAGCTGAAGGGAAGGTGCGCTTGCGAAAGGGTTACAAGGAGTGGAAGGCTGATTCTCTTGATTATAATTTTGAAACAGGGGCCATGAAGGCCGGCCTAGCTCGAGCAGAATTAGAAAAAGGGATATTTTTTGAAGGCAAATCTATGGAAAGCACCGATATGAACCGGTACATTCTCAAAGATTCCTATTTTACTACGAGCGATTATGCCAATCCAGAATATCGCCTGAAAGCAGGTACCATCACCGTTTATCCTAATAATCGTGTGGTCTTCCACAACATGGTTTTATATGTAGGCTCGGTACCCGTTTTTTACTTTCCTTATTTTGTTTACGCCCTCGATGATGATCAAGATCTGGGTTTGAGCTCTGGCACCCAAATACAAGTTGGATCTAAAAGCAATTGGGGTTTCTTTTTATTAAATTCTTATACCACTCGAATTTCTGAAGGTCTTCGCCCTACTTTTCATTTCGACTACCGTGTTCAACGAGGAGTAGCGGGAGGCATGGATCTACGTTATAAAGCCGGTGAACCCTATGACCCCGCCAAAAAAGATCCATGGCAACGACGTGTTTCTGGAAAAATCAAAACCTATTATGTGGATGATAAAAAAAGCGGCACTCAAGAAGTAGTTACGAGCACACGCACTGTTACCCAAAAAATTCCGTCTGAACGCTTTCAGGTGAAAGTCTCGCAACGAGCAGATCTGCGCGAAGATATTTACAGTAAATTAAAGCTTAATAAATTAAGTGATCCTAATTTTCAGGAAGATTTTTTTGAAAAGGAATTTCAGCAAGATCCACAACCCGACAACTTCCTCGAACTTACCAAATGGTCGCCCAATGCCACGTTGAGCTTTTTAGGGCGCCCGCGCTTCAATAATTTTTTCACCACCACCGAACGTCTTCCGGAAGTCCATTACGACCTTAAACGTCAAACAATTTTGGGCGGCCCCTTCTTCTACGAAGGTGAAAACTCTGTAGCCTATCTTTCTAAAGAATTTGCTAATAACACACCGGGTCTCAATAATTTTCACAGCACTCGGCTAGATACTTTCCATCAGCTTTTGTATCCAAAACAATATTTTAAATGGTTTAACTTTACTCCACGCGTGGGTGGACGCGCTACTTTTTACGATCAATCCCAAATTAGCTCGAGCCACCCTTCGGTTGTTCGCGGAGTGGTCAATACCGGATTCGAAGCCAGTTTTAAAACAAGTCGTCTTTGGAAAGATGTAAGCGATCAACAATGGGAAATTGATGGATTGCGTCATATCATAGAACCTAGTCTTAATTACGGTTTTGTAATGCGCCCAAATCATCGCCCCAATGAACTCTATGGATTTGATGTAGATCGTTCCAGTTTTGGCATTAATAAAGACCTCGTTCCGATCGATTTTCCGCAATATACAGGTATCGATTCCATCAACAAGCGTAACATTTTCCGCCCTGCAGTGCGCCAACGACTCCAAACCAAGAGAGACGGGGGTTCATGGGATTTGGCAGAGTTTTTAATCTATCAAGATATTCTCGTCGATAAAACAGCCGATGAAAAAACATTTTCAGATTTATTTACCGAATTCTCGACAAAACCTACACGTTGGTTTTCTTTGGGTTGGTTCGGCAGGTATGATTATGATCATGAACAGATCCGTGAATCCACGACCACCGCTTCCGTCTTTAAAGGCAAATCTTGGAAAGTTGATTTAAGCCATAGTTATTTTCGAGGTGTCGGCGACCAAATGGGTGTAAATTACGCGTGGGCGCTTAATGAGAATTGGGCATTTCGCACCACCCACCGCTTTGATCCTTCGGATGGTTCACTTTTTGAGCAAGCATACGCTTTGGAACGTGATTTCCATTCCTGGATTGCCACGCTTAGTGTCAGTGAATTGCAGCCATTAAATCGTGATCCAGATTTTCGTATCTGGCTTGCATTTACATTAAAAGCATTTCCAGATATTACTGTGGATTCCAGTAAGGTCGGGCCTAGTAATTGAAAGAAATAGTCCTTTTTATTTTTGTATCCTGATTATTGTTCTTTCTGATCCATCTTAGTGTCTTTCGTTACCTTACTAATAAACGCGGTATAACGTTTTTTAACTTTTCAAACGATTTATTCTTGTTTTCATCCATCTTCTTCCATACTTTACGGTGCTTTATGTCCAAAAGCTTTCCAAATAGGCTTCGTTCCCAATCGTCCACAATCATCTGGCTGGTTTCGAGCCTTTTATTGGTGGTAGGAATAAGGGATATCGGGAGTAGTAGTATGGTAGGTTATCCTTTAAGTGCATGGATGGATATGCTTATTACGCCGAAACCGGTGATGGAGAAAGTAAGTAGTGGTGCATATCATCATGCGGTGCTTCGAGAAGATGGGACAGTATGGACATGGGGGCAAAATAGTTATGGTCAATTGGGTGATGGAACAACGATTAACAAAACTACGCATGTTCGAGTCAATGGATTAAACAATGTGATAGCCGTTGCAGCGGGTTCATATCATACCCTAGCGGTAAAGAATGATGGGAGTGTGTGGGCATGGGGGAATAATAGTTCTGGTCAAATAGGAGATGGGACGGGTCCTCTTCCTAATAGTATTGGGCCTGCTCCTATTAAGAAGATACCTGTTCAAGTAATTGGGATTAGTGGAGTAACGAAAGTAGCTGGTGGAGGGGGACATAGTTTAGCCCTTAAGAGTGATGGGAGTGTATGGGCCTGGGGAGCTAATAGTTCTGGTCAGTTAGGAGATGGAACGCTCGTGAATAGGAAGGCACCTGTGCAAGTCAGTGGTTTAAGTGATGTGATAGCTATTGCTGCAGGCACAAGCCATAGTTTAGCCCTTAAGAGCGATGGAAGTATATGGGCATGGGGAAGGAATAATACTGGTCAGTTAGGGGATGGGAGCTTGATGAATAGAAATATACCGGTACAGGTAAGCGGATTAAATAACATCATTGGGATAGGCTGCGGGCAGTATCACAGTTTAGCCATTAGGAGTGATGGGAGTCTATGGGCATGGGGATGGAATAGCTATGGTCAGCTAGGGGATGGAACTCTTGTTTCAAAGAATGTACCTATCCAAGTTCATCTTTTAGATGGGGTAATAGGAGTTGTAGGAGGAGAGGCACATAGTCTAGCGATCAGGAATGATGGGACTGTATGGGGTTGGGGATTTAATGGTTATGGACAGTTAGGAGATGGAACAACGACTCAACGGAAAGAGCCAGTATTAGTAAATGGATTAACGGCAGTAGAAGAGATCTCTGCTGGGAGTGGCAATGGGTTGGCATTAAAGAGTGATGGTTTAGGGCAGAATCCCCCTGGGGAGGGGGAGAGCGTATGGGCATGGGGCAGGAACCATTTAGGACAAGTTGGAGAAGGAAGTTTTGATACCGAATATAGTCCTGTTTTGGTTGGGGCATTTCATGCTTCTGAAAATTTCAGTCCGGTGATTAAAGTTATCAGTGTATTAGATGGGGCACGAATCTTTGAAGGAACAACGATACCTTTAAATGTCATCGCAAGAGATTTGGATGGGATGGTAAGTAAGGTAGAGTTTTACTCTGGGAATAATTTAATCGGCAGTTCAAATAGCGTAACGAGTCCTTATCGTTTTGAGTGGCAAGGAGGAACGGTGGGTGAACACCTCATTACAGTACAGGTAACGGATGATGAGGGTGGTGTAACGATCTCTGATCCTATTGGTCTAACGATTTTATCGGATAGTGATGGGGATAGTTTATGGGATCAGTGGGAAGAGATGAAGTATGGAGATTTAAGCCAGGGAAGTAGTGATGATATAGATGGTAATGGATTTACTAATCTCGAGGAATATTTTAATGGGGATATCCAGATGATTAGTTCTGGGATGATTGAAGATGATGATAGTTATAGTATTGCATTAAGGAGTGATGGGAATGTATGGGCATGGGGAAGTAATAATTATGGGCAATTAGGGGATGGCACATGGCTTCAGAAGAATGTACCGGTAGAGATAGCTGGGATGAATCAGGCAGTCATCATTGCTGCTGGAGGGGGTCATACGTTAGCATTAAGAAGTGATGGTACAGTTTGGGCATGGGGCAGGAATAACTTTGGTCAGTTAGGGGATGGAACAACGGTAAATAAAAATGTGCCGATCCAGGTCAATGGTTTAAGTGATGTGATTGGGATCACATGCGGTGAGTATCATAGTTTAGCGTTAAAGAGTGATGGGACGGTATGGGCATGGGGATTTAATGGTTATGGGCAATTAGGAGATGAAAGTAATGTGAATAAAAAGATACCGGTATTGGCTCATGGTTTAACGGATATCGTGGCAGTTAGCGGAGGTGGTTATCATAGTTTAGTCTTAAAGAGTGATGGGACGGTATGGGCATGGGGGTATAACGGTTATGGACAATTAGGGGATGGAACCACTACGAATAGGGAGTTACCAGTATGGATAAGTAGTTTAAGCGGGGTAAAGAAGATTACAGCAGGGTTTGGTCATAATTTAGCGTTAAAGGTTGATGGGACTTTATGGGCATGGGGATATAATGGACAAGGCCAGTTAGGCGATGGGACTTTTGTGAATAAGAATATACCGGTACAAACGTTAAGTAATGTCAGCGGGATGAGCGCTGGCATATCCCACGGGTTAGCGACAAAGAGAGATGGGAGCGTATGGA
>CAZNSF010000148.1:0-2996 GCA_964575565.1 uncultured Verrucomicrobiota bacterium
TTTGCCGCACGTCTTTCGAAAATGGCCGTTCGGATCGGCAAATAAGCGCTTGCGGCTGAATGCCGATCTCACGCAATTTCGCTACACTTTGTTGGGTCGGCTTGGTTTTATGCTCGCCAGCCACTCGAATATAAGGAACAAGGGTTACGTGAATAAAAAAAACGTTCTCATGCCCAATATCGAGAGCAAACTGGCGAATCGCTTCAAGAAATGGCAATCCCTCAATATCACCCGTGGTTCCCCCAATTTCAGTAATTAGAATATCAGCTGGTTGATCGTTTGTTACGGAACGAATACGTTTTTTGATTTCGTTGGTTACATGTGGCACCACTTGTACTGTTTTACCAAGATAATCCCCCCGCCGTTCCTGGGCGATAATCGTTTCGTAAATTTGACCCGATGTAAGATTATTTTTTCGTGTTAACCGGCAGTGGGTAAATCTCTCGTAATGACCCAAATCAAGATCCGTTTCGGCCCCATCATCCAACACATAAACTTCTCCGTGCTGATAGGGATTCATCGTACCAGGATCCACATTCAAATAAGGATCAAACTTTTGGAGCACTACCTTTAAGCCTCGGTGTTCCAAAAGTGTACCCAGGGAAGCAGCAGTAAGTCCTTTTCCAAGAGAAGAAATAACACCGCCGGTTACAAAAATGTATTTCATGCTAAAGAAAAGATCATGAAGGATTATTAGGAATTAGGCAAAATAGAATAAATCCCTGTAGTAATTAAAAAAGCATGCTGCAATAACATGCGCTTAAATTCGTGCCCTGCCCCCCAAGAATCGGTATAAATAACTTCCGAGGTGTTTTTATTATAACCAATAATTAATCGCATGTGACCTCCATTTGCTTGAGGTAATTTGGGCGTTTCATCAACAATTCCTAAAGCCACTCCCCACAACAGCGGCGCTCCTTTATCAACCGAATCCGTAATTTGCCGCATTAACTTAACTTTGTCATTTCCTCTTTGGAGTTCTCGAACCGTAAATGAAAACTGCCTTCCAAGTTTTTTAAGCGCTTCGTACATCTCCATCTGACTTGTTCCTCCCATGGTTCTCGAATTTGCAATTTTGGCAAGTTCGTTCTGGTCAAAATCAAGACCGTAAAAACGCATCACCCGTTCCGCAGAAGCAACTGCACAATAGCCTTTTGCTCCTTGATCCACCATGGGCACGCCATCCAGATAAACATCCCCTCCCTCCTTATGCTTGATGTGATCCTTGAGTTCTGTGCGTTTGACGGCAGCTGGTTGGGCTGATGATTGAGGGTTTGGTTTTACAAGATCCGTGATGTTTTGTTTGCCATCGTAAGCTGTAATCACCAGACGAATAAATTCTGCCCTAGGCTTTCGTTTACCGGTCATTTCATCAACAGCATTTTTTGTAAAGTTTGTTTCCAAATCAACCCTTAATGGAAATTTAAACCAAGCTTTTCGTTTTGTATCGAGTGTATTTGATGACAAAGGAGCATCTATACCATTGACATGAAGCCAGCCATCAAGAGAGGCTTCTATCTGTTTTACAAGTTCATCAAACTCCTTTTGCCCAAGATCAGTTTTTGCATCGCCACGACTAAAAAGAAGCAAGGTCACTTCCTCTAATCGGTCATTATTAAATCTCGCTGTGCTTTCATACAAGGGATACTCTAGAAAGGTTAAACGCATACTAGAACGCGAAGTGGTATGATCAGTTAACGAAGTCCATTTAAAACCAAACTTTACGTGCATCGGTATAAACTTTGCAGGAGATGTCTCCCAAATCACTGGGTCAAATTGTTTTAAAGAATCAAAAAGAGGAGGCTGCGCAACATTATTTGCCGCTATACCCAAAGCAGAATAACCCAAAATACCTACGCAAATATAAAAGCAAAAAATAAATCTTTGTTTCATGGTCAGTTTCTCTAGTAACAGTTATACGCTCAAACGAATCGCCGGGGAACGATAGCCATGTGGATCAATCTCCACTTCCTGGTAGCCCACAGCAAGGGCAGCTTCAATAATTTTTTTATGCCAAGGAAAACTTTGTGCGCGATCCATCTCGTCTTTTGCAAATTCGATTCGCGCACGCATGCCATGATGCCGAACACGGAAAACCCGAAATCCAAGCGCACGGATAGCTTCTTCGCTAGTCTCGATCTGTGCCAGCGCAGTTTCTGTAACAGGTGTGCCATGTGGAATTCTTGAGGAAAGACAAGGAGAAGCCGGTTTATCTGCAACTGGCAAATTCCATTTGGCGCAAAGATCGCGGATATCCTTTTTAGTAAGACCGGCCTCTTTTAAGGGAGCCCTAACCTTAAATTCTTTTGCTGCAATTCCACCTGGGCGCCATTGATTTGCATCATCCGCATTTTCACCATAGGCAAGAATAGGAAATTGGCGAGCTATCGCAAGCTCTTCCATTTCCTTGAAGAGCGCATGTTTACAGAAGTAACAACGATTATTTGGGTTTGCTAAATAATTTGGATCCGTAAATTCATCGGTACGGACCACTTCTACCTGTACACCCATAAATTTTGCCAGCTTTAAAGCAGCATCTAATTCCGTACGCGGCAAACTGGGGCTATCGGCAATGATGCCCAGGGCACAATCGTTTAAACGTTGATATGCTGCGTATAAAAGACAAGCGCTATCCACCCCACCCGAATAGGCAATTAAAACCTTTGGGAAAGAATCAATGATCGTATATAAATAAGCTTCGCGAGTATCAGTCATCTGCTTGAATTGTAACTTTTTGACATTACAACGTCAAAGCCCAAAGCGAAGCCATCATTTAGCGCTGCTACCAATATAAAGCAATAATGCGGGGAGAATGATCCCTACAACTAAACAAAGCCAAACCATCCAACGTGCACGACTGAATTTAAAAGCCATCACAACACCCAAAAGAGTGGTAAAAACGAGTGCGGCGGTCATTACCAAAATAAAATATCGAAAAGGCATAGAAGGCTTTAATTTGCCTTCTACAAATGGATTTGCCTGATCTTTATGTATGG
>CAZNSF010000149.1:0-7044 GCA_964575565.1 uncultured Verrucomicrobiota bacterium
GAGGGCATCGAGTTTGTCTCCAAAACTCCGGACCGGTCCATCACTCGTGCGAATCGTTAAAAAAGTGTGACCGCCGCGAATAATCGATTGATAAGCGTTGTAAGCTTGAAGGTTCAAACCTCGACGCGCAAAAACTCTGGCTAAGATATCTCCTGGAGTTGCAATTCCTTGACCTGCCTCCCCACCGATTCCAATAGCATAATCTACCTTTGGCATATCGCCCACGTTACCTTATATTTAAACTTTCATGCAAGAGAAGAGTGTATAAAATTTTTTACTGCTAAAGGAGAGCATTTTATAGTTTCGATGCTAAAAGTTTAGCGTGTTTTTTAACTTGTTCTAGGAAATATTGAGCAATTGGCGAGAGCATCCCGCGCCAAAAGGCGCTCATTTGGAGCGATGGAAAGCCTGGCAAAGAAAGAAAATCGATGTTTTTAGGCAGAGACAATTCAGGAACAATCACCGATAACCCAATTCCAAAGCCTTTCGAAACATAAGTGCGAATTAAGTCGAGCGAGTCTACTTCGATTTGCGAAGGCCAATGGATATTTCGACGTTGCAGTTCTCCCTGGAAAAGTTTGGTTAAAATCGTGTTGGCAGGCAAAGTGATAAGCGCTTGTTCGCTATTTTGAATTTTCTTAAAAATTTCGCTCGCTGATCTCCATCGCTCGCTCCTTTTTACAAGCAAAACCATAGGCACTTGTATTAAAGAAAGGGATTGCACATGGCTCGAAAACTTCTTTTCGAGCACTGAAATAGCCAAATCAATTTCGTGGTTCTGAAGCAACGTCTCGGCCCGAAGTTGATTAGCTTCGTACAAAGTGAGTTTAAGCTCGGGATATTGTCGGCGTACCGATAGGAGGAGGTCCGGAAGATGTTCGCGAAGAACAATTGCTGATGCTGCTAACCGCAAATGTTGATGAACCCCGCTTTGTAATTTTTTAGAGACATCTTTTAGGTTCGCGAAAAAGGGCGTAATAAATTGGTAAAGTTCCTGACCGGCCTCGGTTAAGGCAAATGGCCGACGGTGAAAAAGTCGTATCCCAAGCGCTTTTTCTAATTGCAGAATTTGTCCGCTGACCGCTGGCTGCTGAATTCCATAAGGGATATTTCGAACGGCCTGACCAATCCCTTGATGCTTGGCCACATAATAGAAAAGTTCAAGATGATGAATGTTCATGGGTAAAGAGCAATTGGCGGTTAGCTGTATACAAATATACGATGGCTGGTGCTCATCTCTAAAGCCAAAAGCTAGCAGCTTAAACGCTAAGAGCTTATAGCTTCCTATATCACTTTAATCAATAATCAACAGAAATTTTATCAATTTTGATTCAAGCCGAACTTCGGTTACAGTGGGACGCAATGAAATTAAACGGATAATTTATTTTATGAAAACTAAGACGCTCTGCTTTACTCTCCAATTCACAATCTATGCAGCCTGCCTTTGGGGCTTAATCAAAGCCTCAACCATTTTAGGAAACGACCTCACCTTCTTCGAGAGGATGGCCGCTGGAGGATGGGTTTTTATGCTTCCTTATTTTGGATGGGCCTTTTTTGCTTTCATTTTTCGTCACAATAAAATCTCGCTTGTCATTCTTTGCCCAGCGGCTCTTATTGCTATTGCTATAGCTACCTCTTCAACATATCCACTCTTAGAACTCGTCATGCCATTCTATCAGTTTATATTTATGGGAGGCGCTGCGATCCTTGCGACAGTAATAGAAAATAAGTGCAATAAAACGTCATCTTCTTAACTCTGATGACTCTCTTCCAAAGGCATACTTGACAAGCCGTTATTCCCATCTTAAATTATAGTCATCATGATGACTAATATTGCGGATCTTAAAGCACATCTTTCTGACTATATTGAGAAGGTTGAGGAAGGAGAGGAGCTAACTGTTTGTCGGCATAATAAGCCCGTGGCTAAGCTTGTGCCTATCCATGGAATTAAAAAATCAAATCGGCGAGCGGCTCTCATGGGCAGTCTTACCCAAAAAATTCGTATTACAGGAGAGTGGGATGGGGTAAGTTCGCTCTTTACAAAAGAAGAATTAGAACAAATGGGTGATCTTCCCGGAATTAAGTCTTTAGATATCCCCTCTAAGGCTAGACCCTCATCGAAGCCTAAGGAATGATTAGCAAGGTTGGCTGCTTGTGAAATACCTCCTGGATACCTGTGGCTTTTTGCGATTCGTTTCTAAAACGGAAGGACCTCTCGGACAACTTGCTAAGGATGTTCTTACCGAAGAAAATTCGGAAGTTTATTATAGTCCTCTCATTGCTGTTGAAATGGAACTTGCGCGCAGGAAAAAACGCCGTATTTTCTCTGGACCAGCTATTTCCATTATCCAGAACATTGCGAAGGATGGTCATTGGCAATCGTTACTCTTCGATGATTCTTGTGCTGAAAAATTACCATTTCTTATGGAAGCAGGTGTTTGGGATCCCTTTGATCTTATGATTGCTGCTACGAGCTTAGCGCATGATGCAGTCCTCCTCACCTGTGATGAAAAGCTTACAAAGATTACGGGCCTAAAAACGATGTGGTAATAGAATGCATTTCCAGCGTATTATGATTTTTATCTCCTAGTGTCTTTATGTTTGCTTTGCCCTAGTTTGGAAACTATTTTTTCAACCATCACTTTAATCAATAATAGATTAATTTTTATCCATTTTGATTTATTTGGATGGGAATAGTGTTAGTCTGTAATAGTTTAGCCGTTTGAAGAAACTTGAAAATCCCCCTTTTAAAAGCACATCCTCTGGATTCCCACTGGAGTTTATCCCACACTTGATGCGGGGTGGGAATGACAGGCATGTGCACGACAAATAAACTTACTTTTTGTGCCTGTTGCGATTACATGGCTGTTATGAACATGTTTATTTTAATCTTACTCAAAAAAACCTAATAAACCGCAGTTTATTTAGCCGTCTATAGTTTCCTCCTAACTTTATGAGTCTTTTTGATAAATTCAAATATTCACTAGCCAAAACGCGGGCGGCGATTGTCAGCCAATTTATTTCGCCACAGTGGAGCGCCGAAGAAATGGAGAAAGGATTTCTTAGCGCGGATTTCGGCCCAAGGTTAACTCATGAAATCATTGCTGATGTTCGAAAACATTTAGAACTAAATCCCCGTGCCACAAAAGAAGAAGCAATTACAGCAGCGAAATCAGTCATTGAGTCCCTCCTCCAAAATTCTCACGGGCCCTTATCGCTGCCCTCTCCTTACATCCTGCTTTTCGTAGGCGTTAATGGTGTTGGTAAAACAACGACTATTGCTAAGCTAGCAAAACGATTTCAATCTGAAGGCGGTAAAGTACTTTTAGCAGCTGCAGATACTTTCCGCGCTGCAGCCATTGAACAATTAAAATTATGGGGCCAGCGTCTTGATATCGAAGTGGTAGCGGCTTCTTATAAAGCAGATCCTAGCTCTGTGGCGTTTGATGCTATTAAAAGAATGGAAGCCGGTGGGTTTACCCATTTACTAGTGGATACAGCGGGACGACAACATACCAGGTCCAATTTAATGCAGGAATTGCAAAAGATAAAACGCGTAATTAACAAGGCTAAGGCCGCCGCGCCACACGAAACATGGCTGGTAGTTGATGCTCCCACGGGAGGCAATGCCTTAATCCAAGCACGTGAATTCCATGCTGCAATCGGATTAACAGGAGTGGTGATTACCAAATTAGATGGCACTGCAAAAGGGGGCATGGTCGTTGCTATTCGAAAAGAAACAGGCCTTCCCATTCGGTTTATTGGGTTAGGAGAAGGGGAAGACGATCTTCAAATTTTCGATCCAAAAGTATTTGTGGAAGCACTTTTGTAAATTCAGCGGTCGTAAACCGTTCTTCTCCGTGGTATGAAATGGGCATGAAAGTGGCTCTTGTTCACGATTGGTTAACAGGGATGAGAGGAGGGGAAAAATGTTTGGAGGTTTTTTGCGAGATGTTCCCCGAGGCACATCTTTATACCCTGCTCCATATCCCTGGAACGGTTTCCAAAACAATCGAGAAAATGGATATTCGTGTATCGTCTTTACAGAAATTTCCTTTTGCAGCAACAAAGTATCGTTACTATTTGCCGTTTTTCCCATGTATTATTGAGAAATGGAAAACAGAGAATGTGGATTACGACTTGGTTTTGAGCTCTTCCCATTGTGTGGCCAAAGGGGTAAAATTTAACCGAGCCAAGCGAAAGGTTTGTTATTGTTTTACGCCGATGCGTTATCTTTGGTGCCAAACAGAGAATTATTATACCGGTAATTGGAAACAAACTGCTCTTTGTCTGATACGCGAGCCTTTAAAGCGTTGGGATTTAAAGGCGAACAATCAAGTGGATGAATTTATTGGTATTTCCAACCATGTCTCGAATCGAATCCGCCGTTTTTATGGAAAAGAAGCAAAGACCATTTATCCGCCCGTAGATACCGACTTTTATCAATCTAACCATGCGGCTACTGGAGAAAGTTGCGCGAAAAAAGATTTTTATTTAATCGTGGGAGCGCTGGAACCTTACAAACGTGTGGATTTAGCAATTGAAGCATTTCGCCAGTGGAAACATCCTTTAAAGATTGTTGGGAAAGGAACCATGTTAAAAACCTTACAAGAGAATGCACCGGATAACGTGGAATTTTTGGGATGGAAGCCGGATCGCGAAATTCGCGATCTTTACAATCAAGCCAAGGCGCTCCTATTTCCGGGCGAAGAAGATTTTGGGATTGTTCCCTTGGAAGCTCAAGCTTGCGGTTGTCCTGTGATTGCTTATGGGGCGGGAGGAGCTTTGGAGACTGTAATAAAAAACGAAACCGGTCTTTTTTTCAACGAGCCAACTTCAGAAAGTTTACTTTCTGTATTGCAAGCGTTTGAGAAAGTGCATTGGGAGAAATCAAAGCTTCGAGCGCAAGCCGAGCGTTTTAGCAGGGCGCGATTCCGACGAGAAACAGAATCTTATTTAGATCAGTAGTCCACTTCCGTTGGTCGGTTATAAAAGTTTATCCATTTTATAAAGGACAGAAATTGCTGTATTTTGTATAAACAACATCATGATAACACAGAGCCCGAAAATTATCTGCCCGCGATGTAGTTCAAAGGATGATTTCAAAAAAGCTGAAATTCAGGATGGATCTTTAGGGAGCATGCTTTTCTTTGGAGACATTCTTCCATATCTGGAACATAAGCTTAACCGACGGGAACTTGTTCAATGCAAAAAATGTGATCTCGTATTTGTACCCAAACCCAATAGATCAAAAATGGAGATTTTCGTTGGCAGACTCGTTTTCATTTTATTTTTTGCGCTGATTGCTTTTTTGGTATATTGGGCAACGCAACGATAGGAGAAATGTAAGCTTGTAGGTTGGGGTTTGCAGCTTGTAGTTTATAGCTTCTTCTTATGTTTCGCAGAAAAGATGTTGGCGCTTATACCATCACGTTTACGGTCTTGAGCGATATCCTGGCCATGTATCTGGCTTTTGCCTTAGCATGGTGGATACGATTTAGGTCCGGCCTTTTCGATCTAGAGGATACGCCTTCAATGGAAAGCTATTTGGCAATGGTTACTCTTTGGGCGCTTACGCTGGCTATGGTTTTTAAACTCTTAGGTCTTTATAATATTCGGATGCCGCTGCCGTTTTTAGCTGAAGCAGCACGCGTAACCCAAGGTATGTTTATTTCGTTAGCAATTCTTTTTGCGTTAAGCTTTTTTATGAGGACCCAGTTTCAATTTTCGCGTCTTACGGTGTTCCTAATGTCCTTATTGGCAATAGGTTGTTTATTAATATTGCGAAATATCTTGCGCAAAGCATGGGGCCAATTTTTAAGAGAAAACAACCTTTTGCAGCGAGTGCTTTTAATTGGTTGGGGGGAGCGCAGTGCAGAATTAGTCCGTCATGTACGGTTGGATATTAATTCAGGACGTGAAATTGTCGGTGTGTTGTCTGATGAAGAAACATGCAATCTTCCCGAAGGAATTCATCGCCTTGGCAAACCAACCGATTTAGAAAAAATTCTTGAGCATCACGAATTGGACGAAGTGATTTTAGGCACTCTCCAAGTGCCGCACACCCAAATTAGTGATTGGATTTTGGCATGTGAACGTCGATTAGTGCCATTTCGATTAGTGCCAGATCTCTTTGAGATTTTAGCTTCCAGGGTGCAACTTGATTTTATTAGCGGCGTACCTCTTCTTGGACTTGGCGATTTCCCGCTTGATCGTCCTTTCAATCGTGTACTCAAACGGTTCTTTGATATTGTCGGCGCTATTGTCGGCCTCATTTTAAGCGCGCCTTTTATTGCTTTGGGAGCGTTATGGATTCGTCGGGAATCGCCAGGGCCTATTTTTTATACCCAGGAACGGTGTGGGCGCGATGGTAAAGTTTTCCGAATGTATAAGCTGCGTACCATGCAGCAAGATGCAGAAAAAGAAACAGGTCCGGTTTGGGCTTCAAAAAACGACCCACGGCGCACACGGATCGGAGGTATCTTAAGGAGATTTAACCTGGATGAAACGCCCCAATTTTGGAATGTTCTCCAAGGCGAAATGAGTTTAGTAGGTCCACGGCCAGAACGGCCATTTTTTGTAGAACAATTCAAAGAGGAAATTCGCCACTACATGCCGCGCCATAGTTTAAAGCCAGGCATTACGGGATGGGCACAAGTGAATGGGTTGCGGGGGAATACTCCATTGGAAGAACGAGTGCGATACGATATTTTTTATTTTGAAAACTGGTCGATTTGGTTTGATCTCCGAATCATTATTGCAACGATCTTTAGCTTTAAAAATGCTTACTGAAAAGAATTTAGGGTTTAAGGCTCGCTTGAGGGTAAAGAAACTTTTGCTGGTTAGGAATGATAATATTGGAGATTTGGTATGTTCCATTCCTTCCGTTCAACTTTTGCGCGAACATTTACCGGATACGGAAATCCATCTATTGGTAAATAGTTACAATGCGCCAGTGGTGGAAGCACTTGTTCCCAAGTGGGTAGATCGTTTGGTGGTTTATCACAAGACGAAACATGCGGGGTTAGGTATCAAACAACTTTT
>CAZNSF010000150.1:0-2642 GCA_964575565.1 uncultured Verrucomicrobiota bacterium
ATGTGCCCGTGCCAGTCATAATAGTCTTTACATCAGCAAAATCAACGTTAATTAGCCCCGGTACCGTAACTAATTCAGAAATACCTTGCACCCCTTGCCTTAGAACTTCATCGCAAATCGCAAAAGCAATTTGTTTACATGTTTCACTACGCGGTTGATCATCACGCACAAAACTCCATTGCAAGATGGTAATAGGACCGGTAAGCATCCCCTTTACGGGTTTAGCAGTAAGTGATTGGGCATAGGTAGTCCACTCTACAGTCATCGGTGCTGGGCGGTGGACATCGCCGTAAATGATGGGTGGCTTTACACAACGTGATCCATAACTTTGCACCCAGCCATTTTCTGTAAAAGCGAAACCTGCAAGTTGTTCGCCAAAATATTCGACCATATCATTCCGCTCAAATTCACCGTGGACTAATACATCGATTTTAAGATCTTCCTGTAATTTAATAAGCTTTTTAATTTCATCAGAAATAAATTTATCATAATCCGCTTGTGTGATTTCTCCTTTTTTAAAACGGGCACGGCAACCTCGAACTTCTGTGGTTTGAGGAAAAGAACCGATGGTTGTAGTGGGAAATAAAGGCAAATGGAATGCGGTTTTTTGAGAGACAGCTCTTTTAGAGTACGGATTTTTACGTTGGGCATCTTTAGATTTGATGGAAGCACAACGCGCCTTAACAGCGGGTACGTGGATGCGTGGGCTTGAACGGCGGCTTTCAATCGCGCGCGTGTTATCAGTAAGTTGAGTTGTAACTTGGGTTCTGCCGGAATTAATGACTGCAGCAAGAACACGAATTTCCTCGAGTTTTTCTTGGGCAAAAGCTAGCCAACTTTTTAGTTCACCCTCAAGTTTTGTTTCATGAGCCAAACTTAAAGGAGCATGTAAAAGTGAACAGGAAGGTGCAATCATCAGTCTCCCCTGCCCTAATTTGGATTTTAGCTCTTCAAGCAAAGTTAAAGAAACTTGAAGATCGTTTTTCCAAATGTTACGTCCATCAATTACGCCTGCTGAAAGAATCGTTTGGGTTGGAAGCACTTTTATGAGAGAACTCACCTTTTCTTTCGAACGCGTGAAATCTATATGAAGAGCGTTCACTGGCAGTTTAGCAGCTATAGGAAGGTTGTCTGCAAGGTCTCCAAAATAGGTTGCCAAGAGTAATTTTAGTTGAGGGGCAGATTTTTTTAGAAACTCGTATGCTTCTCCAAAGGCATTTTGGGATTCTGTTTTTAAATCAGTAACTAAGATAGGTTCATCGAGCTGAACCCATTCTGCGCCTAGCTTACTAAGTTCTGAAAGCACCTCGGCGTAAAGTGGCAATATTTTTTTGAGGAGGTGTAATGGATTTTCAAGTTTTGGATCAAAAGATTTACCCAAAAGCAAAAAAGTAATAGGGCCCAAAAGCACAGGTTTTGTCCGGATACCAAGAGCAAGCGCCTCTTTAAACTCATCAAATGGTTTACTCGTGGAGATCTTAAAATTCTGTTGGCTTGTCCACTCCGGCACAAGATAATGATAATTCGTATCAAACCACTTTGTCATTTCCATGGCTTGCGATCCTCCATGGTTATGATGATTATGGTCTAAATCACCCGAACCACGCGCCATTGCAAAATAAGTTTGCAGATCGACTGTTTTACCATTCCAATGAAAACGTTCCGGAATAGCCCCAAAAAGAGCAACGGTATCAAGTACCTGATCGTAAAAACTAAAGTCGTTCGATGGAATTAAATCGATCCCGCTTGCCTTTTGGAGAAGCCAATTCTCTTTACGAATCGTAGCGGCTGTGGCCAGGAGATCCTTTTCCGATAATTTACCCTTCCAAAAGGCTTCGGTAGCTTTTTTAAGTTCGCGTTTAGCGCCGATACGCGGATACCCAAAATTATGAGTTAAAACTTTCATCATTATTTTTTAAGGCGTGCGTAAAAGTCTTTTAAGCGGGAAACACCTTTTTTAACGTTTTCCGTGCTACATGCATAGCTAAGGCGAATGGTCCGATCATTCCCAAACGCAATTCCGGGCACAGCAACCACTAACGCTTGCTCTAAGAGAAGTTCGCAAAATTGGGTTGAGGTCATTCCAAAAGAAGAAATATCCGGCAACATATAAAACGCACCCGAGGGCTTATTGCATTGAACTCCTTCGATCGAAAAAAGTCCTTCGTATAGTAATTCACGGCGTTCAGCAAATGCCTTTACCATTTCTGTTACACAGTCTTGTGACTCGCGCAGAGCAGCAACAGCACCTTTTTGCGCAAAAGATGTAGGATTCGAAGTTGAATGGCTTTGAATAGCTTCAATTACCTTAGCAATGGGTTCTGGTGCTCCAAGATAACCAAGGCGCCAACCCGTCATGGCATAACTTTTACTAAAACCATTAATAGTAATAACGTGTTCGTAAACTTGTTTTGACATCGAAGCAATCGAAAAATGTTTTACCCCATCATAGATAATTTTCTCGTAGATTTCATCCGCGAGAATAAAGAGATCGTCTTCTAAGGCAACTTCCACAAGTGCAGCGAGCTCATTTTCTGTATAAACAGATCCTGTAGGATTTCCCGGCGTATTAAGAATAAGCATCTTTGTGCTTGGGGAAATCGCAGCCTGTAACTCTTCGGGGGTTAATTTATAGTTGTTTG
>CAZNSF010000151.1:0-5944 GCA_964575565.1 uncultured Verrucomicrobiota bacterium
ACACTACTTACACGCAAGCGCAGCAACTGACTACCGAAATCTAAACATGCTTCGGCAACTTGAGATCGTCTTTCGGCTTCTGTGGATTTAATGGCCATATATTCAAAGCCTTAGATTGAAGTGAAAGCTTTGAGAATTACAATTAAAAACATATTAAAATTCTTATAAAAGGCCTTACGGTCTTACAAAGTTTTTTCGGTTCTTTCATTGATTCTCTTTTAAAATTGAGGCATGGGTGTATGGGTATGTTTTTAGATATCTTAAATACTATTCTAAATAATATTTACGTGGTGGCAGTTCTACTGCTGTTATTTAACCTCACCATTTTTATCCACGAGCTTGGTCATTATTTAGTTGGAAAATGGCGAGGAGCTAAAATCGATCGATTTGCGGTATGGTTTGGTCCAGCTATCTGGAGTAAAACGATTAACGGCATAGAATATCGATTGGGGTGTATCCCGCTCGGAGGTTACGTAGCTTTCCCTCAACTGGCCATGGAAGCCGTCGAAGGAAAAAGCGAAATACCCATCGAAAAATTGGAGCCCCTTAAACCACGAGACAAAATCCCTATTCTTTTCGCAGGGAGCATCGCAAACGTTTTTCTTGGTATAGCTATTGCTTGTATCGTGTCGGTGGTAGGCATTCCCAAACATGCAAGTGATTTTGATTTACACGTAGGTTATGTTTCAGCAAATACACCCGAGCAAGCAGTAGGAATTGAGCTTGGCGATCTCATTACCTCTATCAATGAGAAAAAGGTAAAAGACTGGAGCGAAATTGGGTATCATGTGGCTTTAAGTCTTTCCGAAAAAGTCCGGATCGGCATAGAGCGTAGTGGTATCCAACTCACAAAAGAAATCATACCCACAAAGGATGATGTTATTGGACTTCGAAAGTTAAATCTCGAAGGCATGAATACTCCAATTGCTGGTAAGATCTTTCATCCTTCTCCGGCAGAAAAAGCAGGAATCCAACTTGGCGATGAATTTTTGAAGATTGATGGGGAAAAAGTATTAAGCATAAAACATATGATTCAACTGGTAAGTGAGCGTGCTAATAAATCTACCCAATTGACCATCCTACGAAAGGGTGTTCAGAAGACAGTAGAAATCACTCCAAGAATGGTTAAAAAAACGAAAACAGCACAAATCGGCGTCGGCTTAAGTTCGAAAGATGACGATCACATCATCACGGTTTATCCTACTCCTGCGATGCAAATTACGAAGGTTGTAATGATCACGCTTGATAGTATCAATGCCATTTTGCACCCCAAAAAAACAGGCGCAAGCATTGATGACCTTTCTGGTCCTGTAGGAATTGGCACTGCTCTTTACCAAAATATCCAAACAGACTTTCGTCTTGCACTTTTTTTCCTCGTTCTTCTAAACATTAACTTAGCAATTGTTAATTTATTACCAATCCCAGTTTTAGATGGCGGCCATATTCTCTTTTCAATCATCGAGATTATACGCGGTAAACCATTCAAGCAAAAATTTGTTGAGGCCACTCAAATGGTATTTATTGTGCTTCTCCTTACTTTTATGCTGTATGTAACCTTTAACGATTTTAAGCGCATAAACCCTTTTGGCATTTTCTCTAGTAAAAATAAAAAGGCCCAATACTCATCGGGCCCTATCTTCGAAGATCCACCAAATCCTTAATGTTCTCTGATGAGGTTGGTGGATTATCGTTTAATCCGCGCGCTGCCGCCGCCCACCACGTGCATCACTTCATCGAGGATTACTTGCGAAGTATCGCCCCGAGTAGATTGAACCAGTGCGCCATGGGCTGCTCCAAATTCCACAATTTCTTGAGGTAACATCCCTTTTAAAAATCCATAAGCCAAGCCACTAGAAAACCCATCGCCCCCTCCTACACGATCTTCAATTTCCAGATTTTTATAGATGCGGGATTGGTAAAATTTGCCTTTGTACCATAAAATAGCGCTCCAATGATTGAGCAAACCAGAGCTTACTTCTCGTAAGGTAGTAGCTACACCTTTCAAATGCGGATAGGTTTTTACCACTTGCGCTACCATTTTTTTGTATTTGGCAGGGTCCAGTGAAGAATAGTTTTTACCAGTTCCTTTGATCTCGAACCCAAGTACTTTTTCAAAATCCTCTTCGTTGCCAATTAAAAAATCAATGTGGCTTATGAATTCTTTGGTTGCTTTTTGAGCTTGGGCGCTGCTCCAAAGTTTACCGCGAAAATTGAGATCGTAACTAACAACCGTACCTCCACGATGCGCAGCTTGGGTAGCTGCATAAACCGTTTCGGCACAAGAATCGGAAAGAGCTGTAAAAATACCGCCGGTATGCAGCCACCGTACTTCTGTAAAAAGAGATCTCCAATTCACTTCGTCCGGTTTCATATGCGAAGCGGCGGAGTGGCCTCGATCATAAAGAGTTACACTTCCACGTACCCCTGTACCTACTTCGGTAAAGTTTAATCCGACTCGATCGGCCTTACCCACCCCATCGTATTCGGTCATGATCACATTGGAAACATCGACCTTCCCTCCCCGCGCATGCTGAAGAATAAGATTTCCTAAAGGATTATTTACCAAGCGCGAAACCCAACTGGTCCGCAAACCAAGACGGGAAGCGGCATACGCAACATTATATTCGCCTCCTCCTACATGTGCTTCGAAAAGGTTTGAAAACTCAATTCGTCCATGCCCTTGAGGGGAAAAACGGATCATACATTCACCGAGAGAAACAAGGTCCAGTTTAGTAGATTTAACATCTTTAATTTTCATAGTTAAAGTGGATGTGTTTTATCGAATACCTCCATGTGGTATCATACAGAGCCCGTAGAGGCAATAGATAGTCTTCCAAAAAAATTGTTTCCCTATAAACTCTGTGTGGGATTGTTTTTTGCAAGCATCTTCGTAAGAACCCTATCATTTGAGTGATCCATAAAAATCTTATTTTCGGAGAGTGAAAGGTGCCTGGTGGCCCTTGCGGTCTTCAAAACCGTTGTTGCCACGTTTTGCGTGGTAAGGTAGGTTCGATTCCTACCCTCTCCGCCATCATAAATTTCGAATCTCAAATCTCAAATCCAAAATTTAAAGTCAGATGAAAGGAGGTGATGAAACATGTCGCGCGAACAAATTCTAAAGCTAACTTCATTATCATCCTGTGCTGGGTGAGCTTCTAAACTAAGCCAAAAGGCTCTGGCACAAGTTTTGCGCCAGCTTCCTTCTATACGTGATCCCAATTTATTAGTGGGCTCTACAACCGCTGATGATGCGGGTGTTTACCGCATTGATCGAAATCGCGCACTTGTTCAAACAGTGGATTTTTTTACGCCCATTGTAGATGACCCTTTTGCTTATGGCCAAATTGCGGCGGCCAACGCTCTTTCTGATGTTTATGCCATGGGAGGCCGACCCCTTACGGCTATGAACCTTATGGGAATCCCAACAGACAAAGTACCGCCAGGGATTATGAATGCTATTTTATGCGGGGGTGCCAGTAAAATCAAAGAAGCTCGGTGTGCTTTAGTAGGCGGACATACTATTCGAAATCCAGAACCTATCTATGGTTTATCAGTTACTGGTTTGGTTTCGCCACATCGGATGATGACCAATGCTGCTGCGTGCGTGGGTGATCTACTGATTCTTACCAAACCTTTAGGCACTGGAATTATCACTACGGGAATTAAACGCGGCCTTACTTCTAGATCTCTTGAGAAGAAAGTTATTACGAATATGTCTTTCCTTAATACAGTAGGCGCTGAAGTTGCAGAACGTGGTTTGGTTCGGGCAGCTACGGATATCACAGGCTTCGGTTTAATCGGGCATTTGAGTTCTATGTGTCGAGCTAGTGGTGTTGGCGCAAAAATTTTTACTACACATATACCTCCTTTAAGCGCTTCCGTTTTCGAATTAATTAAACAAGATTGTGTTCCTGGAGGCACTCGAGACAATTTGGAAACAGCAAAGGATGCGGTAGAATGGAATGGAATAAGCAATGCTTATAAGGTTTTGCTTGCCGATGCTCAAACAAGCGGGGGTTTACTTCTTTGTGTGCCTCCACGACATTTGAGAGCTGTGGTTAAAATACTAAAATGCCATCGCACGCCCTGTGTGGTAACAATTGGCGAGATTGTACGTTCGACAAGGCCCAGGGTTTGGGTTACTCATTCCAAAGAATGAAGGCACCTTCTCTTCGAGCCATTCCGTCCGTTGAAAAAGTTTTACAGGCGATTGGCAAGACCCGTTTACCTCGGCCCACCATAGTTGCCGTGGTACGACGAGAATTAGGGGTTTTACGTTCAAAGAAAAAAATTCCTGATTTTGAAAGTGTGGTGGCAAAAATTAAGGATTCCCTCCACACTTTGCAAAAATCACGAATTCAACCAGTCCTCAATGGCACAGGCATTCTTATCCATACCAACCTTGGTCGTTCTCCGCTAGGTCCTACTGTGATCGAGACACTGCGTGAAATTGGCTCTGCCTACAATAATCTCGAGTATGATCTTACCGGTGGTGAACGTGGAGGACGCGCCGCTTACCTTGAACATAATCTTGCTCTTCTTTGTGGCGCCGAAGCTGCAACCGTAGTAAATAACAATGCCGCTGCGCTTATCCTTATTCTTCGTCATTTTATCGGCGAACGCTCCGAAGTCATTATTTCACGAGGTGAACTGGTTCAAATCGGCGGCGGATTTCGCATCCCTGAAATCCTTGAAGCCAGTGGCGCTAAGTTGCGCGAAATCGGCACCACGAATAAAACATTTTTACGCGATTACACTCGTGCTATAAACCACCAAACTGCACTTATCCTGAAAGTTCACCGCAGCAACTTTTTTATGGGCGGTTTTGTGGAATCACCGCTTCCAGAAGAAATCGCTGCGCTAGCCAAAAAAAAGCGAATCCCTTTTATCGAAGATCTTGGGAGTGGCGCGGTCGTCCAGACAGAAAAAATCGGCGGCCTTGAACATGAGCCGACACCAGTCGAGGTCTTACAGCGTGGAGTAGATCTAGTCTGCTTTAGCGGTGATAAACTTTTGGGTGGACCACAAGCTGGTATCATTGCCGGTAAAGCAAGACTGATTAAAGCCCTTAAACAAGAACCATTTTATCGAGCGCTGCGTTGTGATAAATTCATTCTTTCGGCCTTACAAACTACCGTAGATCTCTATTTAGAAAACCCGGTGCAAACCTCCTGTTTCCCAAAAGAAACAGTGCCGGTATTGGCTATGTTAAGTATTTCTAATGATGATTTGCGTATCCGTGCCGAAAAAATAATTACTGCACTTGATAATTTACCTCTAAAAATAATCATAGGATTGGGTAAATCTCAAATTGGCGGTGGTACCTTGCCGCACTCTTATATTTCATCAGTAACTCTTGAACTTGTGCCAAAAAACATGTCCTTACCAGAGCTTGCTACACACCTCCGGGATAGTTCTCCACCAGTGATTGGTTACATCGAACGTGGTTCTCTAAAGCTCGATTTAAGAACAATTTTCCAAGAACAAGATGAAAAACTTGTTTGCTCTATTCGTGCGGTGTTTCAAGGATAATTCAATTTTCTTCAGTAATACTTTGATTTTCTAAAAATTGATGTTAGAATAGCGTTGGTTGTTAAGGATTTAGTTTGTTTTGGTAAAGTGAAGCCTTTTACCGCCCATGGCAGTGGCTTTTTTTGATTTTATAATGAGCGAGACCCACCATAGTTCCATATCCCTCTTCGTCCCACCGAGTGGGAACTATGGCCAGACGTGTCTCTCGCTATTTACCATCTCAAAAATAAGATGGTTCATCCACCACCACTCACCCTTACAACATTCTGCACTACGTTGTAGGTTTTCGACCTTGAGGCTTAGACCTGAAGGGTTTTGGCAAGGCGAAAGCGCTTTGGCAAAATTAGGTAGGTGGTGGCTTTCTGGAGTTAGGTGGGTCAATCGTATTCATTTAAAAACGTCCCATGGCTAA
>CAZNSF010000152.1:0-13775 GCA_964575565.1 uncultured Verrucomicrobiota bacterium
GCCCTGGGCCCACGTGGATATTGCCAGCGTAGCTTGGGTTGATAAGGGAGATGCATGCCGCATGAAAGGTCCTACTGCTTTTGGCGTTCGTTTGCTGACCAAGTGGCTGGAATTGGAAGCTTCTGTCAAATAAGCGTTACAGATGCGTCTTTTTAAGACGCGATAAAACACGTTCTCTTCCTAAGACTTCCAGCATGTGGTAAAGACTGGGGCCAACCGCGCGGCCAGTACATGCCACACGGCAGGGATGAATAAATTCGCCTGTTTTAATATTATTTTTAACAGCAAGAGCTTTGAGATCTATTTCGAGTTGTGCAGCTGTCCAAGGCGCCGTTTTTTCAAAGCATCCATGTAAGTTTTTAAGGGACTCAATAGCACCGGGTTTCTTTAAGGTTTCTTCAATAGCTTTGTAATCGACGGCGTACTCATCTTTAAAAAAGTAAGCTGTCCATATCGGCAGATCAGAGAGTAACTTGACCTTTTCTTTTACAAGTGAAAGCACCTTGCCAAGGTATTCGACATCTGTTTGCGGCGAAATAATTCCTTCCTTTTCCAAAACGGGTCGCGCTAGCTCAATAAATCGATCGAATGACATGTGTGCGATATATTGGCCATTCATCCAATAAAGTTTATCTTTATCAAAACGAGCGTTATGTCGATTTACCTGTGGTAAATCAAAAAGCGATACAATCTCTTCGATGGGCAGCACTTCGCGATTATCCTTAGGTGACCATCCAAGAAGACAGAGATAGTTGCGTACCGCTTCGGGAACGTAACCGCCAGCGATATAACCTGCTACCGCAGCGCCTTCATCGCGTTTGCTCATTTTACTGCCGTCCCTATTTAGGATCAGTGGAATGTGAGCATAAACAGGTGGAGAAGATCCGAATGCTTCAAATAACGCAAGGTGTTTGGGTGTGTTGGAAAGATGATCTTCTCCGCGAATCACATGGGTGATTTTCATTTCGATATCATCTACTACATTCACGAGATGGAAAATATACGAACCATCCGGCCGTACAATGGTCATATCAGGTTCCGGGCTAAGATCGAAATGGACATTGCCACAAATCGAATCTGGTACAGTGACCACCTTTTTAGGCAGTTTAAAACGGATGGCGCCTTTTTCATCATAAGCTAACTTGGCATCAAGAAGTCTCTGAACATAGCGATGATAAATTTCCTTTCGTTGACTTTGGAAATAAGGTCCATAATTACCGTTTCGGGAAGGGCCTTCATCCCAATCTAATCCAAGCCATTTAAGCCCAGAGAAAATAACCTCGGTAGCTTCGAAGGTATTTCTGGCTTCGTCAGTATCTTCGATCCTTAAAATAAATGTTCCTTTGGTGTGTCGCGCATAGAGCCAATTAAAGAGGGCTGTGCGCACGCCTCCAATATGGAGTAATCCTGTAGGGCTAGGTGCAAAACGAACTCGTGTATTCATGGGAATGCTTCAGAAAAGAAAAGTCTTTCATTCGAAGCAAGGAAAAACGACGCTATCAATTTTTTTCTTACAACTTACAATTTTCTTCTATACGAAGACCTCTGCGCAATCGTTTTTAAGATAGGTGTATTGTTTAGGAGGGACCGTTTTGCGGCAAAAAATCCTGCAATATTTTTACTTACATTGGTAGGCTTTTTGTGTACTTTATGATGAATTTATGGATCGTCGAACTACCTTGCGAGATATTGCTAAAATTGCCGGTGTTACCCATGCAACTGTTTCTTATGCTTTGCGGGATTACCAGTCCCAAGTTTCGTCAGCTATGCGCCGAAAAATTCAAGCGATTGCCAGAAAACTGAATTATCGGCCAGATCCTATGCTTTCAGCCATGTCTGTTTACCGCCAAAGTATTAAGCCTCCCAAATATCGGGGTGCGCTCGCTTGGATCGAAAACCATCCTACTAGAGACGGGTGCAAAAAAATTATTGCCTTTAAAGATTATTTTCTAGGTGCCTCCGAGCGAGCTAAAGAGTTGGGTTATATTCTCGAAACTTTTTGGTTGCGTGAATCGAAATTAACGCATCAACGTGTTAGTAGGATGTTAGTAGCTAGAAATATTCATGGACTTCTTGTTGCTCCGCAACCGCGTGGTCGAGTACGTTTGCGTTTAGAATGGGAACATTTTTCTATAGTAGTTATGGGACATAGCGTGGTCTGGCCTCAACTCCATGTGGTTAGCGGAAACCAATATTTTGCTATGATTAAAACGATGCGCCAGCTTTATGCATTGGGATATCGCCGAATCGGATTTGTTACCACCAAGCTTCATAGTGAAATGATAGCTCATAACTTGCTAGCTGCTTTTTTGGTGGAACAGAGACGATTTAAGCCCGAAAACCTTATTCCTGCTTTAATTGCTAAAAAAGAAACAGAGCTTATTAAACCAGAATTCTTACAATGGTATGAGCAGTATAACCCCCAAGTGATTGTTACTACTCTTTCGGAGATTTTTGGCATACTAAAGAAAATGAAGCGAAGAGTTCCAAGGGATATTGGCCTTGCAATTCCACACATGCCCAATTGTTCGGAAAAGTTTTCTGGCATGAACATGAACGCGTGTTGGATTGGCAGGGTAGCTATGGATTATCTCGTGAGCATGATCCATCGTAACGAAAAAGGTATTCCACAATTTCCTCAACGGGTACTCGTAGAAGGCACTTGGGTTCCAGGCAAAACTGTCCGTCGTGTGAATGTTATTTAATTTCTCATCTTCTAGATAACGGCTTGTTATTTTTCATAACAGCTTTCCATTTCGTATTTTTCGGTAGGTCCTACAGTTTCTTGCCGCAAAATCTAAAAATCCGTTTGTCTGCTTTTTAAGCATTCCACCATTGACGGAATGCAAACCCTTTTGTATGAGTTCACCCTATCTCTTACAAAAATTTTTCTGAAGGGTGGTGATTTTTATTTCCGAAGTACGACTCAAAAAAGGTGAATCTGTAGACAAAGCATTGCGCCGTCTTAAGCGTAAGCTTGATCGCGAGGGTACGCTGCGAGAAGCCCGAGTAAAAAAGCATTACGAAAAACCTAGCGTGCGCCGTAAACGTAAGGCTAAAGAGGCCCGCCAAAATCGTAGGCGATTTTAATCTGAAAAGAAAAGTGAGAATTCGGGATTCATTCCGTCATACCGGGATGAAAAATCCTGTTCCGAACTCCTATAGGTATTCATAAGAATAAGCTACAGATGCGCACAGATAAAACACAGAACTTGCCAATGGGTATAACCCCAATTGTAACGGTATAACCCCAATTGTAACTATCCATGTTCATTGCCTTATTAGGGTGGCTGATTCACGGCTGATATAAACAGCTTTATGAAGAAATACTTGATCATTGCTGTAAAGCTAACGATTGCGATCTCTGTTCTTTATTGGGTGATCTTTTATCAACTAGACTCTGATGAACGTAAAAATTTACTCTTCCACATAAAGTCGATCAAGCCTACCACTCTTCTCTTAGCTTTTTGCATGTTCCTTACTGCGATGGCCATCGGAATATTTAGATGGCAATTACTTTTACGTTTGCAAGGTATTCATATTGCTCATTATCAAGCAACATGGATTGCTGCAACCGGCATGTTCTTTAATGCTTTTTTAATTGGAGTAACCGGCGGCGATGTATTCAAAGCATGGTATATAGCGAAAGCGGCACCCGAACGAAAACCGCAAGCGGTGTTAAGCATTGCAGTCGATCGTCTGATTGGCACTCTTGGGCTTTTCGTTCTAGCAATTATTTCCATTTTTCTGAACCTGCCAGCTTTATTGAACGTACCGCAAACTCGCTCCATCGTCTTTACTGTTATTTCTTCATTCGCGGTGGTGTTAATCGTTATTGGTTTAACTACTCAACACCATCGAATGATAGCCAACCCATGGTGGAAACGCCTTTGGCAGTATGTACCAGATAAACTGAAGGTTTTATTCGATCAATTATTAGAATCTTACAAATTATATGGAAGATACCCACGCACACTAATAGTAACACTTCTACTTTCAGTAGGCGTACATGCTCTCGTTGTATTAGCCGCATGGGTTATTGGTCATGATATTGGCATTAAGGGATTAACTCTTGTTAACTATTTTGTTTATTGCCCAATCATTAATGTAATCGCTGCGATTCCAATTACCCCGAATGGTCTTGGAGTACGGGAGGCGGCTTATGTTCGTTTTTTTTCGTTGCAAGGTGTACCTGGCTCCAATTCTGCGGCGCTTTCGTTCCTCATCTATTCAATTACCATGGCCTTAAGTTTTGCCTGTGGGGTCTTTTACTTAATTGGCAAGCCAAGAAAAGTGGCTCTGAATCAGCCCAAAGATATACTACGCAAAGAAACGAGTTAAGATAAATTTCTAACCACGCTAACTATTTTATAACAAATTGCCCCGATGATACCCGCAGCCGGAATGGTTAGAATCCATGCCCAAACTACACGTTGAGCGATACCCCAACGGATAGCGGAAAATCGTTGTACTCCACCTACCCCAATAATAGCGCCGGTAATCGTATGTGTGGTGCTAACCGCAATGCCCATATGGGTAGCCATAAATAAAGAAATCGCTGCTGCTGTTTCAGCACATGCCCCGCCATGAGGACGCAATTTTGTAATCTTCATTCCCATGGTTTTAACAATTCGCCAACCACCAGCCATTGTACCCATACCGATTGTTAAAAAGCAAACAAGCGCAATCCAGAATGGAAATTCCTGTTTGCCTGCTTCAAATGCAACTTGTTGGTTTTTCCATATCGTCGCATAAAATAAGGCTGCAATCACGCCCATGGTCTTTTGGGCATCGTTGGTTCCATGTCCTAAACTATAGGCAGCCGATGAACCTAATTGAATAAAGCGAAACCATCGATCCACTTTTGAAGGAGGAATTCGACGGAAGATCCAAAGAATAGCAACCATTAAGCTTAAACCTAATATCATACCGACCAAAGGAGAGATCACAATAAATTGGATCGTCTCCATGACTTTCTTTACATGAAACACCCCTGTACATTGCATGGCATTTGCAATTGCAGCGCCAATGAGTCCACCCAATAAGGCGTGAGAAGAACTGGAGGGCAACCCATAATACCAAGTGATCAAATTCCAAATAATAGCTCCCAATAACCCTGCAAAAATCACATCAGGGCTTACATATTCTGGACGAACCCATTTAGCAACGGCATTTGCTACATGGAATCCAAAAAACCACATGGCCGCAAAATTCCACCATGCAGCCCAACATACCGCTTGGAATGGCCGTAATACTCTTGTTCCAACAACGGTAGCAATGGAGTTTGCAGCATCGTGAAAACCATTCACGAAATCAAAAGCAATAGCCAATAAAAAAATTAAAGCAATGTAAGGACTCTGAAAGATACTTGCTAAATCGGTTAAGAAAGCAATGTAATGACCCTGAAAGATACTCGCAAAATCGGCTAAGAAAGAAGACATGTAGCTTTGAAGTATATATATTCCTTATGCCATTTTTACGATGATTCCTTGGATGACATTGGCCACGTCTTCAGCGCAATCGGTGACCGCTTCCAAAGTTTCGTAAATTTCTTTCCATCGCAGGAGTTCAATGGCATTCGTTTCTTTTTCGAAGAGTTCAGCGATAGCTTGCTTCATAATTTCATCAGCTTCATTTTCTAGCCGATGCAGTTCAATGCAATAAGTTCCAATAGACTCAAATTTCTTTGAGTTGCGAAGAGCGCTTACTGTTTTAAGTAAAATTTCTGTTTGCTTTACAATTACAGCTGCCAATTGCTTGGCAGGCAACCGAGGCTTCGCAATACGAAACAAAACCATGCGCGTGGCCGCCTCGGTAGTCATATCCAATACATCATCAAGTCGAATGACTAACTCGTGAATATCTTCTCGATCGATGGGTGTAATAAAAGTTTTGTTGAGCTTATCCAGCGTACTGTGCAAGACTTCATCGCAAGCATGTTCTACTCCTTGTAATTGGGCAATCTTAGCTTCTAGGCTCTCGTAATGATTCACCAAATCATCAAGTAAAGAAGCGCCCTCAATGAGATAACGGGCTGTTTGCTCAATCAAATCAAAATAATGTTCTTCTTTTGGTAATAAACTAAATTTCATGGGGGTTTAATGGTATATAGATATTTTTAATAAAACTATCTTCTTCTCTTAGGCTTTTTTACATACGCTTAAAAAGTGAAAACCTTGCTCCACATAAACTAAACTTTGGTATAAAACAACTCTTTAATATTTCTGCCATGCTTAATTCTCGCAATACGGCTCTTCATATTGTTCGTGCACTTCGTTCAAAAGGATACGAAGCCTTGTTCGCTGGAGGTTGTGTGCGAGATATATTATTAAAGCGCACACCCTTAGACTATGATATTGCCACTTCCGCGCGTCCTTTCGAGGTAGAAAAATTATTTAAGTATACGGTAGCCGTAGGCAAGGCTTTTGGAGTTATCCGTGTACGTTTGGATAAATACGAAACGGAGGTTGCCACTTTTCGAGTGGAAGGTCGTTATCTGGATGGCAGACATCCATCCTCAATCCAATTTACATCTGCACAAGAAGATGCCAAAAGACGTGATTTTACAATCAACGGCCTTTTTTATGATCCTATTTACCACACCGTATTAGATTTTGTAAACGGACAGCCCGATCTTAAACATCGTTTGCTCCGTGCGATTGGTGATCCTGTAAAACGTTTTGATGAAGATCATTTACGGCTTCTACGCTGTATTCGTTTTGTAGCGCAACTCGATTTTAAAATCGAAGCAAAAACCTGGCAAGCAATCATTGCCATGGCTTCGCGGATTCGTTCGGTAAGCGCCGAACGCATACGAGATGAACTAAATAAACTTCTCTTAGCTCCCTATGCCGCTAAAGCGCTTCATCTTTTAAGTCGTAGCGGTTTGATGCATTGGGTGTTGCCTGAAATTGAAGTCATGCGAGGCGTGCCCCAACCACGTACCTTTCACCCCGAAGGAGATGTTTTTAGGCATACTTTGTGTGTCATTAAAAATCTTCGTAAACCAACGCTACACGTTGCATGGGCAGCTTTACTCCATGATGTTGGCAAACCGCCTACTTTTGAAAAATCCTTGGTAAGGGCTAGAGTTCGTATTCGTTTTCCAGAACACGCTCATGTTGGAGCAAAAATGGCAGATAAAATCCTCCAAAGATTACGATTTTCGAACACGGATCGCCGGGCCATTGTCGAAATGGTTGCTAACCACATGACCTTTAAAGATGTAAAAGCCATGCGGCTATCTACCCTGAAACGGTTCCTCGCACGTCCTACTTTTAAGGAAGAACTTGTCCTGCATAGGGCCGATTGCCAGGCAAGCCATGGGAAACTTGGGAATATCCTTTTCCTTAAACGCAAGCGGCAAAAACTTTCTATTAAAGAAATTCGCCCTCCTCGATTAGTGACCGGAAATGATTTGATCTCTTTTGGGTTAAAACCGGGACCTCTCTTCGGCCAGATCCTTAAAGCAATAGAAGAAGCCCAACTAGAAGGTCATGTCCAAACTCGTAAAGAAGCATTAGTTTTAGCTAGGCGTTTAATTGCCTAATATGCTCTTATGCAACAATTGCTAAACAAAATAATCTGCATGACTTGTTGTTTGTAACCAGCTAAATCAAGTGATCTAAATGACAACCAAAGCGACCATTAAAATTCTTGTTTTGGATGATGTATCCGCTCGCGGCATCGAAGTATTAAAATCTGAGCCCAGTTTTCAAATTGTTGCTAAATCTTCAATACCAGAAGAGAAGTTGCTTCTGGAGATTAAAGATTACGATGCCTTTATCGTACGAAGCCAAACAAAGGTTAACCGTGCTGTGATTGAGGCTGGGCACCGACTTCGTATCATTGGACGCGCAGGTGTTGGCGTAGATAATGTAGATGTAGATGCTGCTACTGGGCGTGGCATCATTGTAATGAATACTCCTAGCGGAAATACGATTTCTACGGCCGAACACACTTTCTCGATGATGTTAGCGATGGCACGCAATATCCCGCAAGCCCATGCCTCGATGAAAAGTGGACAATGGGATCGTAAAAGCTTTTTAGGAGTAGAACTCTACAACAAAACTCTCGGTATTATCGGCTTAGGTCGAATTGGCAGCGAAGTTGCCCGGCGAGCTATTGCTTTTGGTATGCGTGTAGTAGCTTATGATCCTTTTCTTTCTGTGGCTCGCTCCAAAAGTCTTCAGGTAGAACTTATTGAGCTCGATGAATTACTCAAACGTTCCGATTTTATCACGATTCACCTACCACTTTCTGATGAAACACAAGGAATGATTGGGAAAGAGGCTTTTATACAGATGAAGCGAGGCGTTCGTATTCTCAATTGCGCGCGTGGCGGGATCGTCAACGAAAAGGCCCTTGCGGAAGCGCTTGCCAGCGGTAAAGTTGCTGCTGCTGCTCTGGATGTATACGAACAAGAACCACTTCCTGCCCATTCACCCCTAAGAAAATTTCCTCAAGTAATTACAACTCCACATCTTGGCGCTTCTACTGCTGAAGCTCAAGAAAGTGTCGGTATCGAAATTGCAGAAGCCATCAAGAATTTCCTCCTTCATGGAGAAGTTCAAAATGCAGTAAATGTTCCAAATGTAGATGCAAAAACCCTTGCGATTCTAAAGCCCTATCTTTTATTTGCGGAAAAACTGGGGCGCGCCCTTTCTCAGCTTTCTCCCAAACGCGTAGAACAGCTTGTGATTAATTACAGCGGTCCCATCAGTGAAATCAATACACGTCCAGTAACCCATCTCATCGTCAAAGGCTTTTTGGAACGTATTTCCGGTCGTGAGGTAAACCAAGTAAACGCTATGACCATTGCGGGCACTCTTGGATTAAAGGTCGAAGAAAACCGAACCGCTTCGCTCACAGATTATACAGAACTTATCCATGTTCTAGCTCGCACAGGCGCCGAAGAGGTTTCGTTAGCCGGCACTTTCTTTGGCTCAAGCAATAATCCGCGAATTGTTCGTATTAACGAAAACTCTGTGGAGGCTGTCCCCGAAGGAGTTCTTTTCCTAATGGCTAACAAAGATCGTCCCGGTATTGTTGGTTGGATTGGCACCGTTCTTGGCAAACATCATGTGAACATTGCTAATATGTCTCTTTCGCGTGAGAAAAAAGGCGGCCGCGCATTAACCGTGTTAAACCTTGATACTGTTCCTAATGAAAAAGTGCTTGGCGAAATTACTAGCGACCCGGATATTCACTGGGTAAAAGTAGTAAAGTTGTAATAAAGTTTACCATACTTAACTAAGCCACGGATAAACACGGATTAGAACAGATTCGAGATTTAGAATGAAGATATGCGATGTAACCCAGTTTTATTCCCCAGTCAGCGGGGGTGTAAAACGTTATCTCACAGAAAAGCGTGATTATATTTCTCAATACACGGATCACGAACATGTACTCATTGTGCCTGGACCCCACAATACAGTTGAACGAAAGCACCGCCTTACTCTTTACCAAGTAGCTTCGCCACGTGTTTCTTTTTCTTCTCATTACCGCGTGGTTCTTAATACTCACCGCGTTAAAAACATTATCGCAAATGAAAAACCAGATATCATCGAGGCTGGCGAACCTTATCAGCTTGCGTGGGCATGTTTGCGAGCAAGTCAACGCCTTGGCAGGCCGGCAATCGGTTTTTATCATTCACATTTCCCAGAAAGCTATCTTCGTACGATCACGCGTTTTGGAGGCCGCCCTTTTGTGTCGCTTGTGGAAAAAACAGCGCATTCTTACATCCGAAAATTGTATGGAAAGTTTGCTTTTACAATGGTGGCTTCGCCTAAACTCCAAAAGATTTTAGAGGATATCGGTGTTGATAACATTCGTTTAGTCCCTTTGGGTGTAGAAACCGATGTCTTTACACCTTCCGGTCGCAATATGGAATTGCGCAATAAACTTGGAATTAAAGACCGCCAAATTTTACTCTTGTTTGTTGGACGTCTTGCTCGAGAAAAAAAGATTGATTGGCTTTTGGAAGCGTTTTCCATTGTACGCAAATATGCCGGTGATAAGTTTGCGATGCTCATTGTAGGCGAAGGCAGCGAACAAGCGCGAATTGATGAGGCACGAAAAACCATACCGCATCTTTATCGGCTCCCTTACGAAGGCGATGCGCATAAGTTAGCCTCCATTTACGCTTCCGCCGATCTTTTGGTTCATGCCGGTTTATGCGAAACTTTTGGCTTGGTAGTGCTCGAAGCTCAGTCATGTGGTATTCCTGCCATCGCCTTCCGTGGAAGCGGTATGGATGATCTTATTTTTGGCGGGCCTGATTTTTTGGCGGATGAACAAAACCCAGAATCTCTTGCTAAAGCTATTCTTCGATCCTACCAAAACGATCTCCACGAAATTGGTCTCAAAACCCGCGAAGCGGTCATCCAACGTTATCCCTGGAAAATCGTTTTCCGCTCCCTCTTCGAATTTTATGAAGAGTTAAAAAAGAGAGCTTCGTAATTGGATTTTCCGTTTTTAAAGAATTTGACAATCCAAACTGTTTTCATTAGAAGGTAAGGGCATGAGGTTTTTAGGTAAAGCTCGTTGTTTAAAGGTGATTGGTCTTACTGTATTGGTTTTTTTCTCTTTTCAGTTAATTGCCAATACAGCGGTAAACGCGGGATTGGTCCATTGCGACTGTGAATCAGCCAACCAACAGCATCAGGATAAAAAAGATCCAAATGGACAAGGAACAGAACCAAATCATTGTATTTGTTCCTGTCATTGCGGGAATTCCGTCAATCTGCCTGTCCTAAATTTTGAATTTAATGTCAACCCGTCGTTGCAATTCGAAATTCTCTTTTCTGATGGAATTTTAGAGGAGTCCTTGGCTCGATCCATTTTTCTGCCGCCTCGTCTTGGTTAACCTATTCGGTTAAACGGAAAGAAATTTCTTCTTCCGTTATAACTCCGTCGAAATCTTCAACTGTTCCGGGGTGTGCACGGATAACGGAGTTTTATCGCTCTTAAATTTTCACTCCTTAAATTTATGTACCAAAACTATTATATCCAAAAACTTGCCATGATGGGAATCTTGGTAAGCTTGATACCATGCTATTTTGCTTATGCCGAAGATCCTCATCCATCAGTCCAAAAGTTGACCATTGAAGAGCTCGTATCGCAAGCACTAACCCAAAATCCAGATTTACTTGCCGCAGAAGCGGATGTTGCAGCCGCTCGTGGAGAACGGCGGGCAGCAGGCCAGTGGAAAAATCCTGTGGCGAATGTTGAATACGGAGAAAAACGGAATGCTGACCGTACTTCAGGCAACTTAATAGCAAAGGGTAATGCCCAATCCTATAGCATTGGCCAAACATTTGAGTTTCCCGGTAAAGCCACTTTGCGCAAGGCGATAGCTGATCAAAGCATTGGGCTTGCTGAACTGGCTCTTGAAGAGTTGCGTTTGGAAATCGCCGCGCGTACCCGTTCGCTGGCAATCGTGTGGTTTACAGCGCATCACGAATCCGTGGCCGCTGAAGAAGTTGCGGAACGTAGTGAAACATTGGCGACCGTACTCCGCAAACGAGCTCCTGCCGGCATCCAATCGCTATTGGATCGGCGCATCATTGAAGCCGATCAAATCCGCATATTAGCTCGTTCTCACGAAGTAGAAGAAAAACGAGAAGCAGCCCAGGTGGCCCTGAATATTCTATGCGGAAGACAGCCCGATCTACCCATCGAAATCCATAGCGATCTAGAGCTGCCAAAAATTGATATTTCTTTGAAGGCTTTACTAGAAAAGGCTATGGTCTCTAGTCTCGCGCTAAAATCGGGAGAAATTGATATCGAGCAAACCATTCGTCGGCTGGACCAGGCACGGCTTGATGCAGCGCCTGATTTAACCATCGGCCCTTTTTACCATGAAGAAACTGCCACTGAACGTGAACGCTCTTTTGGAATTGGATTTTCTTTTCCTCTGCCACTCTGGGATTCTAATCGCGGACAAGTAGACTCGGCACAGGCCGTTCTGGCGCGAGCGCGAGCAACAAGCGCCCAAAGATTTCGCGAAATTCAACGCGAGCTCACCACGCAATTCGAAGCGTATCAACATATTCGCAGGCTTCTCGAAAAAACTCCGTTAAGCGTTCTCTCCGAAATGCGTGATGCCGCCGAACTTGCGGATCGTCAATATCGTCTAGGAGCGATTCCCGTACAAACCTACGTGGATATGCAAGATAAATACCTAGAAGCAGCGGAGCGACTCCTTAGTTTGATTCACGAAGCGCATCAGCATCACCTAAAAATCCAACTTCTTACCAGCGATCCCTTGCTCATCAAGAAGAAAACCACTGCTGGAGGTCAACCATGAAAATACCATCGGTTGTCATTGCCGCCATGCTTCTGGTTTTTTTAGGTTGTGCTAAGAAGGAATCAGCCGAAGGCACACGCGGCCGCGGTGAGGAAACTCGTGAATCCCACGGCACAACTTTTAAAGAAGGAAAGGGTCTTGAAGTTCCTACAGCCACACAAAAGAAGCTCGGCTTGGAAATAGTTGAAGTGGCCGAGCAGAAATTATCGTCATCCATCCGCCTACAAGTTCAAGTCTATTATGAAGCTGGTGAAAAGCCCGCCAAACTCACTAAACCAGATTATGCTTATGCCAGCGGCCAGATTGCTCCAGAAAAAGTTAGTGAGTTACAGATAGGACAAGATGTTATCTTTCAGAGCAAAACCCCTTCTCCTCATCAAGTTCAAGGGCGCCTCTTGCGTTTCGATCCTTCCATTCAATCTGCAACAGGCCAAGTGGAAGTGCTTTTTGAAATTCCAGATCCAAAACATCTTTATCCCATTGGAACGATCCTTGAAGCAGTGCTTGTAATTAAAAAGGATAAAAATGCTGTGGCCATTCCTCGTTCAGCTTTACTTAAAACCGCCGAAGGCACTTTTGTTTATGTGCAGAATGGAAAACACTTCTTTCGAACGGCTATCAAAGTAGGCATTGAAGAAAAAGAATTTGTGGAAATCACCGACGGACTATACGCCGGCGATCAAGTGGTCCAACAAGCAGTTCTGCCATTATGGCTAGCTGAATTACAGGCTGTAAAAGGGGGCGCCGGTTGCGCTCACGACCACTAAAGCAATATGATATACCGACTCATTGAATTATCGATTCGTCAGCGTGGGTTCGTCTTATTCATCACGTTCATCATGGTTGCTATCGGTAGCTGGTCTGCTTTGCGCCTGCCCATTGATGCTGTTCCGGACATCACGAATATCCAGGTTCAAATCAATACGGCAGTCCCCGCGCTAGCTCCTGAAGAGGTTGAGAAATTGGTGACCTTCCCCATTGAAAATGAGATGGCAGGTCTTCCAAGGATGATCGAGCTAAGATCCTTATCAAAGTTTGGTTTGTCTCAAGTGACCATGACCTTTGAGGACGGCACCGATATTTATCGGACACGCCAACTCGTAAGCGAACGCCTGCAAAATGCGCTAGACGAATTGCCATCGGGTTTACAACCGAAATTAGCTCCCATCAGTACCGGGTTAGGCGAGATTTATTATTATACCGTGGCTTACAAAAAGAATGCCGCCAACAAGCCAGCTACACATTATGAACAATTGTTGGAATTAAAATTGGTTCAAGATTATTTAATCAAACCCTTGCTAAGGGCAACACCCGGTCTTGCAGAAGTGAATACTTCTGGAGGCTATGAAAAACAAATCGTCATCATGCCGCATGCCCAAAAACTAGCCGGTGCTGGAATGACCTTTTCTGAACTTGCTGAAAAAATTGGCGAAAATGTAAAAAATGTGGGCGGCGGTTTTATTGA
>CAZNSF010000153.1:0-3654 GCA_964575565.1 uncultured Verrucomicrobiota bacterium
GCCACAATATTTTGATGAACTTCGCCGCCTAACCGGGATGAAACTAACGATGATTAGAACAGCGTCTAGTGGAGAGTACCAAGCCATCCTTTTTTCTTCTAAGGAATAGAGTTTATTAAACGATACCAATTATCGCGTTGATAAGGTTTATAACCTAATTCCTCAATCAATCTTTTCATATCGGCGACTCCCATTCGATAGGTTGTTCCCGCTGCTGAAACGACATTTTCTTCGATCATAATTGAACCAAGATCATTGGCTCCATATTGTAATGCAATCTGGCCAATTTTAGGTCCTTGGGTAACCCACGAAGATTGTACATTATCAAAATTATCGAGGAAAATACGCGAGAGCGCTTGCATGCGTAAATATTCAAAGGATCCTACTGTTTCAGCCTTTAGGCGTGTATGATCATTTTGGAATGTCCAACAAATGAAGGCCGTAAATCCGCCTGTTTGATCCTGTAAATCGCGAAGCCTTTTAAGATGTTCGATTCGATCTTCAACTGTCTCTACATGTCCGAACATCATGGTAGCAGAGCTGCGTAGCCCAAGCTCGTGACCGATACGCATTACATCCAGCCATGCATCCGATTTACATTTAAGCGGGGCGATTCGATCTCGCACTTGATCTACAAGAATTTCAGCGCCGCCGCCAGGAATAGAACCAAGGCCAGCCTCTTTAAATCGAGTAATTACCTCACGAATCGGCATCCCAAAGATTTCGCTAAAATGATTAAACTCTGGCGGTGAAAAAGCATGGATATTAATTTTCGGATAATTCTTTTTAATAAAATGGAGAAGATCGAGATAAAAATCAATTCCGAGCTTAGGATGATGCCCTCCCTGCATTAAAATTTGGGTGCCACCGAGAGCAATCGTTTCCTCGATTTTTTTGCCGATTACTTCATGGGAAAGCACATAAGCATCAGCATCGCCTTCCACACGGTAAAAAGCGCAAAATTTACAATAGACATTACAGATATTGGTATAATTGATATTGCGATCGACAATATAGGTTACAATCTCATTGCCGCGTCCCTCGTAGGCTTTTGCCTTCTTTTGTTGACGCCGCTGGTGAGAAAGCGCGCCCAATTCTTCTAAAGAACATGCGCGATAGAGTTGGAGAGTTTCTTCTGGCGAAATACGTTTGCCATCAAGAACTTTACCTTGGATAGTACCCAGTGTTGGATCGTAAATCATGCTAACGATCCTAAAGATACCTCACACGTATTTCAAGCTTTGCTCTAGCTAGTCAGAACCTCCAGCAAAGCTGGGGGATTGCCTTTTTATTTAGAGTTTAGCTAACAGTTCTTTAACCTTTATTTCGATTAAATCACGAATAGCTCGAAATTCTTCGGGGGGCATATTTTGGGGATCTGGAATACCCCAATCTTCGCGCTGTTTGGCTTTTACAAACGGGCACTCATCCCCACACCCCATCGTAATCGCAAAATCATATTCTACATTGGGAATCTCTTTAAGAGACTTGGATTGATGTTTGCTAAGATCATAACTAATTTCCCTCATCGATTCGATAGCTTTCGGATTCACTTTCCCAGAAGGGGTAGAGCCTGCGCTATAAACTTCAACCATTCCTTTTCCATGAGTGTGCGCAAAAGCTTCTGCGATTTGGCTCCGACAAGAGTTTTCTACACAAACGAACAAGATTTTTTTCATAACGGCAACGTAAAATAAAAGGCGCAGCCTCCGCCCGGTTTATTTTCTGCCCAAACCCGTCTTCCATGGGTTTGGATAATATGTTTAACAATCGAAAGCCACAACCCGAAATCAATCATCATCATTATAAAACCACGCTCTTAAACGTATTTAAACTCCAAGGGGTCTCATTACATTCTTTTGCAATTTCGTTGAAGGCATCGATCTCGGGCTTCGTAAAAAGTAATCCGCCGTATTTTGCTGTGGCAGTAGCGGCTTGAGCTTCCATTTGGCCTGGTAAAAGACATTTTTCGTTGCCATGCCCTAAAACATCCTGAATCACAGCTTTTACATTTTGTGTTTGAGAACGACCTCGAGCAAAAGCGCCTGCATTCAAACTATCCGGATGAATTGCTTGGAAGAAAAAAGCTGTTGTATGTTTTTCTTCATCATTTAGATTTTTACCTCTTAAGGTTGGTAAAGAACCGCCAATAAAAGCCGCTAAAAGTTCATCCATTAACCCAAGGCTATATCCTTTGTGCGCACCAAAAGGAAGAAGGGCAACTGCTTGATGCGGATCTGTTGTCGGATTGCCCCTGGCATCTACTGCAGAATCGGGAGGTAAAGACTTCCCTTCTCGCTTAAATTGTTGAACCCGTCCCATGGCAACCGTAGAAGTCGCCCAATCAATGACAATCGGAAAGCCAATGGCTTCGGTTGTTGGAAATCCCCATGAATGTGGGTTTGTACCTAAAGTCGGCGCTTTCCCACCAAAAGGCACTACTTCCGCTAACGTGGCCGTACATGCTGTATAAGCGATATATCCTTTTTTAGCTGCGTCCATTACATAACCACCGCCCCAAAGATAATGGAAACAGTTGTCCACACTGACAGTTCCTACGCCATATTCATCGGCTAATTTCATGCATGTTTCCATAGAGCGATAGGCAACTGAAGGACCCAATTTACGGCCTGCATCCCAAACTTTTGCTGCTTTAAACCGAGTAGGAATCTCACGAATTTTTGCTCCAGGAATACAACCGCCTGTGGCACTCCCAAAAAGATGATCTAAATGGAGAGCTTTTATGGCATTGTGTGTGCGAATTCCATGGGTAGCTGCAGAAGCACAGAAACGGGCTGCATCGCAAGCCTCCTCCTTATCATATCCACGGTGCTGATAAACTTTTTCGACTAATTGGTTATGGGTGGATTCTGGTACAATGTAATAGGTTTCCGACATGCTGAAAGGCTATAAGCTACGAGATATAAGTAGCAAGTAACAAGTGGGAAGACTTTTATTTTTAACTTCTCATTTTTCTATCACACCTCATGTTGCTTGCGATCACCTATCCAATCGAAATGGAAAAATTTTCCTTTGGGTTGGTCAACTCGTTCATAGGTGTGTGCTCCGAAATAATCGCGTTGGGCTTGCAGTAAATTTGCCGGCAACCGAACCGTGCGATAACTATCAAAGTACGCTAACGAAGCGCTAAAAGCAGGTGTGGGGATACCGGCCAAGACTGCTTGGGAAACCGCCAAACGCCAGTTGCTTTGAGTTTTCTCGATAATTTCTTTAAAATAAGGATCGAGCAGCAAATTGGGTAATTCCCGATTACGATCAAAAGCATCTTTAATACGTTGGAGAAAGCGGGCACGAATAATGCATCCACCGCGCCAGATCATGGCGATAGTTCCAAAATCCAAGTTCCATCCTTTCTCTTGAGAAGCTGCATGCATCAGAGCAAACCCTTGGGCGTACGAACAAATCTTAGAGGCATAAAGTGAATCGCGCACCGCTTCGACCATCATCTTTTTATCTTGTTTAAATAAGGCATTGGGTCCTTTCAAGATTTGCGCAGCGTGAGAACGTTCTTCTTTAATTGCAGAGAGACATCTTGCAAATACCGCTTCGGAAATCGTGGAAGCAGGAATCCCAAAATCAAGCGCCGAAACAAGAGTCCATTTGCCAGTTCCTTTTTGTCCGGCACGATCTTGG
>CAZNSF010000154.1:0-5708 GCA_964575565.1 uncultured Verrucomicrobiota bacterium
CCATCCAACGCATTCGAGAAGTGATTACCGAAAAAAATGTTCAAACAGTAATTCTCGGCATGCCGCGTAATATGGATGGCAGCTATGGACCAAAAACAGAAGAAGTGCGGCGTTTTGCGGATTCGCTTAAAAAAGCAATTCCTATCGAAATTCGATTTTGGGATGAGCGGATGACAACCCAAGGTGTGGAGCGAATGTTAATCCAAAGCGATGTCTCGCGTAAGCGGCGGAAGGAAGTAATCGATAAACTAGCGGCCCAGCAAATCCTCCAAAGCTATTTAGATGCTTTGGAAAATCGTCGGCTTTCTTCTTAAAGCGGAAAGCTTTTAAGATTTTTGCAGCGCCGGCAATTTCTTGCGGTAAGAGGTGGGGGATTGGCCAGCAATTTTTCGAAAGACACGATTGAAGTGGGTTAGAGACTGGAACCCAACCTCGTAAGCAATTTCACTGACGCGCAGGTTAGGATTGAGCAGTAGGTTTTTAGCTTTCTCGATACGTACTCGCGAAAGGTACTCTGTAAAATTAAGGCCTGTTGCCTTTTTAAACATTTTGCAAAAATAAAAGGCGCTCATATTGATAGCCTTAGCAACATTGCCTAAAGAAAGCTTTTCGGATTTATGCAGCTCGATAAATTCTTTGGCTCTTTTTATTGTTGGAGGCTCTGCATTTTCTTTTTGAATGGTTACCTGGTTAGCGATCGAGGAAAGATGTTTTGCAAAAATTTCTAATAAGCAAAGCATGGATTGGTATTGTTTTTTGGAGAGAACACGCGTGTGAAAATATAAATCCTCGAGTTGCTTAAGATCCACTTTTATTCCCCAATCCAAAACTTTTTTGGCAATTTTGCTAAAGCCGGCCTTGGTGGGTTTTCGAAGCGCCACCTGACCTGTTTGGAGAAAGCCAAGCAGATCATTGCCTAAGTGGATAGGGATTGCTGTATCGCATAAACCTGCAAAACACATGGCTGTTTTGGGATGAATGGCTCGAGGATCAGAAATTTTTTGTTGCACCTCTAAGCAGGCAGCACAAGTACGGTTCGACTGCGCCATGAGAGCGCAAAAAGGGTTTTCATGGTTTTTCCCACGCTGCGCAAGCTGCCAGATTTCAACAGGCCGAAGAGTTAAGGGCAACCCTGTCGTTTCGCCAAAGGCGTGCTCGTAATCACGATAAATTTGCGAAGAAGAAAGTCCTTCTAAAAGAGCTTTGGCAGTCATTGTCGACATAGTGGTCACTTTAACCCAAAAATTGCATTGAGCACAGAAGAAACGTTATGGGTGATTGCTTTTCAACAGGATCGGGAGAAGGCCTTGTGAACGAAAAAGTGCACGCAAATTTTGCCAAAGGCCGAAAGCGTTCGGGGTTCAACCCCGCAGGTACGGCCCAGCGGGCAGATTTTGCTAATGCAAAATCTAGGTTTAAGTCTTTTGTAAAAAAAAACAATAACTTCATAGGCTAGTTCTGGGTTATCAGAACCTCTCGCCTTCAGGTGAAGGCTTCAGCAATTTCCCCCCTTATGTCATCCCGAGATTTGCCCGAGGGCTCTCTAATCTTCAAGAAACAGGTTTAGAATGAAGAGATTGAGCAAGCCTTTGCATTTCAATACGACGAAGGTAAAGCTCCGGTTTCCTTTGAAAAGTTTCCATGCAGAGGGGGCAGCAAAGAGTTGCTATTTTCTTATCACACTTGATATGCGCAAAGCCTGTTCCGTGCCGCACGGGCTTATTGCAAACGATACATTCTTCTGCTTCTTCTTCCGCCTTCCATTCATTTTCTGGAATCACAAATATTTTTTTAGTTATTCACCAAATTCATGTTCACATTTTCGAACTACGAGCACAGGACACGGCGCATAGCGAACCACTTTTTCAGCGGTGCTGCCTAAGAGGGCATGCTTCAACCCGGTGTATCCATGTGTAGAGACAATCATAAGATCGATTCCTAAAGTTTTGGCGACAGCAACAATTTCACGATAAGGTGTGCCTCTCCGAACAAGGGCGGTGGCTAGCAAATGAAAATCCGTTACTTCTTTGGCCAATAACTGCAATTCCCTTAAAGCCTGATAGTAGGAATCTGGATGGGTATCCAGGGTGTTTAACGGCGCATAATCCGTATCTGCTAAATGCATATATTCAAGAGGTTCGGCAACATGCAAAAGAACAATGGATGCTCCAAATTGTCGGGCGAACAAAGCGGCATATTTGAGCGCTTTTTTCGATTCTTCAGAAAAATCCGTTGGCACAAGGATTTTTTTTACCCGAATATAGTCTGGCACTAAATTCAGAGTTTTACAGATGGCCCTTTGTTTTTTAAGCGTTTTATCTTCCTGGGTTTTCATAAAGTAATGCTGTTTGTTTGATAGCACCCGTTAGATAGGCTGCTTTCTAGTTTATAAGGGAATATAAGAGAGCTTGCAGATTAAGACTTACCATTTATTGGCCAAGTCTTTACATTTTTTAAGATGGTATTGCAGAAAGGTTAGTAAACTTCTGCATTAAGATCGGTTAATTCGCGTATGCACCTTCGAATGTACGAAAGGCGAGCAAGAGATAGGGGCAGACAACCCTTTTGGGCTGGTTGACGTACTACCGAATAAATTTGGACAAGGGTTATTTGCGCGCCTTTATTTTTTAATTCAAGCAATCGTTGAACATAAGCTTCGATTTCGGAATCACTAGGTTCCTCCCCATTGAATAAACAAAATAGGCTTTGAATGATAATGGGCCGTTGCCGTCCCACCAGGAGGATATTAGCGAGAATTGTTTCTAATGGTAGATGCGTACGATTAATTTCCCCCATGTAAGCTTGGGTACCTGCATCGAGTTTCGCCCAAACCTCATCATTTTCAGAAAATAAACTTAAGCCTTTTTGTACGGATGATAAATGCAATCCTGTCGTATTGGTGATTAAAACAATTTTAAATGGGGGGAATTGTCTGTTTTGGCGAATACGAACGATTTCTTGCACAATTTCGAAAAAATTTGGGCAAAGCGTAGGTTCGCCATCGCCGCTTAAAGAAACCATTTTTAAGATTAATAATTCTTTAGGCACCTCGGTAAACCCGTTGAGTTCATGGAATTTTCCAAGCTGTAGGAACGCCAAGAGATTTTTAAGCTCTCTAGACATTACCTCTATATCTACACGTTCTCCTTGATGAGTACCTGTGCGTTTTACTTCACAATAAACACAATCGAAATTGCAGGCTTGGTCTGGGTTCATGTTGATGCCAATCGAAAGCCCGCCAGCTCGTTGGGAAATAACCGCATAGACAAAGCGGTTGGTTAAGAAACTGCGTGGATGGTGTAAAATAGCCTCCAGCGATTGAGCATTCATAGGCTAGCTCTGGGTATTCAGAAACCCTCGCCTTCAGGCGAAGGCTTCAGCATTTTTCTTTCTTCTGTTATTCCGATCTTGTCGATGGGAAGAGAGATGAGTCTACGACCGCATGCACCTCGCTCCACTCGGAATGACATTTTGTTGTCTTTAGTCATCTTCAGATGATATTAAATTCCTTCGCCTTCAGGCGAAAGACGCGTCTTTGAAAGGCTTTTTAATCCATTCAGCCGACGAAATATTCATTCCCAACAAAATATTCATCGGTTGATTTCGGCATCATTTGCTGAATATGGATTAAGTTTAGATGGGTATTTACTTCTTCCCACCAGCTAATTTCCTTTGGTTGATTTGTAATTTCTACTTTAAGATCAAAGCAATGGGCATCTGTGATTAATTCTTTTGTCATAAGACAACCTAGCAGCACCTCGCTTTTGCTGCTTTACCGAAATTGGCGGAAAGAACCCTTCTTTTGCGTTGATGATCTACACCGCTTGTTTTTCAATGGAACAATTCCAGACAACTTGCTCGAGACTGGATTTTGTTTCAGTAAGATTCTGGAGTTTTTTATTCAAAGCCCAGCGACAATTATTACAAGCTGTTGCCGAATGATGGCGTAAAACTTCATGGAAAGCTTCTTGGACCTTTTTGAGCATAGATGGGCGCAACTCTTCGGAAACGAGGAGGTGTTGCTTAAGCATTTCCACAAAGATTTCTCTACCTAGCAAAATAAGAGAAATCTTATACGGAACAGCATAGAGCGGCACAGAAATAAAAGAGGCTGCTCGCGGGGTAGATTTTTCCCCGGAGAGAGCATTCATCACTTCGATGAAGTATTTATTGAGGATAATATATAAACCACCTGTAGTTTGGATGAGAAAAAGTTTTTCATCCGCATCTATTCGCCCCAACCACTTTTCGAGTATTTCGGAGCGACGAATCTTCAGACACTTGACCATATGAAGGTGGTTATGGTTTTTAGTCATCATAAATAAATCCTGCTTTTGGGTACAAACCACACCTTAATAGAGAAACAAGGTGTCCTAATTGAATCACATGGTGATGCGCTTTCATCAGTGGTTGCGCGCACTCCGTACAAAATGTGTTTGCGTAACGCCGAATCAATAGATCGAACGTCTTCCGAAGGCTTTCGAAAAGACAAGCTGTTTCATCATACGAAAAAGGATGGTTTTCTATCTGTTGTGAAAGCAAGTGGGTACAAATAGCTTCTTCTCCGGAAAGGAATATTTCAAGAAGGTAAGGCAATTTTGAATGCGACTCGTTTTGTAAAGAATCAGATAATTTCTCTAATAAGCAGGCATCTTCTATCCTTTCGCCCTCAAGTAATAAAAGAACCTCCAAATAAAATGGTTCGATAGTTTGTAGATAGGCATCGATCATCCTCATTTTACGAGAAGAGATTTGCGTAATAAATTGGCAGCGCCATTGTTCCAGCAGGAGTGCTTTATTCAATTCGAGATAGCCAATAAGCTTTTGATTCATAATCCCAAAACATAATCCACCCTTCGAGCCTTGCTACACATTAGCTGGCAATCTCTTTCCATTTTTTGGCTTCTTCACGAACAACCTCGCCCCGGATGTCTTTTTAAGGATCGGTTAAGCTAACCAAGCTTTTGTAAAGCAGAATGAGATCTCCACAAAAGTAGTACCCACATCGCTTTAAAGGTAAGCGAGGAATTTCTCTCTGAAATCAGAGATGTTCCGCTACGTTCAAAACGACCAGCCCCCGAGTTTTGCGAAAACCATTATTTTGTTTATCAATATAAACAAAAAACTGGGGATTATTTGTTGAAAAACGGGCAAAAGAGCATAGGGTAAGACAAGAGAGAACTGGATTTTAAGTGAACCCTATCCTTACCCTCATCAATTATAAATTATGATGACTCCATTACCCCGCTCTGCTGGGCGAATATTTAATTGCAGAAAATTATGGATCTTGGGCTTTCTGGTCTTATTGGGGGCATTTCTTGGGGTAAATGGAGAGAGCGAGAACACAACCCCAACCGATGCAACGAAAGAAAACCCACAGGAGGCTTCAAAAAAAATTAACGCACAACGATTAAGCGGCTGGGTATCGATGAATGCACCGGATGGCGATGCAGATAAAGGCTTGGGCTCTGTTTTCTTTGCCCCTTCTTCTTCTAGCGGAAAAATCTTTTTTAATGGTTCTAATAAAAGCACAAAGAAGAGCTTTATTGCGTGCTACGATGGGAAATATTGGTCTTTTACAGATGTGGTTTGTGATCCTCCTGATGCTGAAATTAAGGCGGTCCGTGCGATAAGTCCTAATGGGACTTTTTATACGTGGGGGCCATCTCCTCTTCCAAATGAGGCAAAGAAAGATCGGCTTTATTCCT
>CAZNSF010000155.1:0-3986 GCA_964575565.1 uncultured Verrucomicrobiota bacterium
TCAAATTGGAAAAGCTTCTCAAAATGCATCCAGCGAAATAATAGCTTTGTTCGAAAAATATCGCGCCCAAATTCCAGCTGATGATTATCACCCTTCAAAAGAAAGTCCGAAACCACAAATCCCTCCATCTTTCATCTCCCATCTTCCATTTACCTCTCCCCTTCCTCTTTGGCAGGCTCTTTTTTTTGCATTCATTGGCGGCATGATTCTAAACTTAATGCCTTGTGTGCTGCCAGTGGTTGCCATCAAAATCCTTGGGTTTATTAAACAAAGCGGTGAAGATCCGCGCCGTGTTCGCGCCCAAGGCTTACTCTTTGGATTGGGAGTACTTGTTTCGTTTTGGGTTTTGGCCTTGTTCATCATTGGTTTACAAGCTGCAAAACAAACAGTCGGATGGGGATTTCAGTTGCAGGATCCAAGTTTTGTAATGGCAATGGCTCTAATCGTTACCATCATTGCCTTAAATTTCTTTGGAGTTTTTGAGTTCGAACTTTCACCAACTCTTCAAGGTACTGCTGGTAATCTCGCTTCGCATCAGGGCAATATAGGCGCGTTTTTAAACGGCGCTCTTGCCACAGCTCTCGGCACACCTTGCACAGCGCCTTTTATGGCGCCAGCGCTCGGATTTGCTTTTAGTCAGCCGCCCACTATCATTTTCCTTATTTTTACCGCAATGGGGACTGGATTGGCATTCCCCTATGTACTCCTGGCATGGAACCCAACTCTTCTAAAATGGTTGCCAAAGTCGGGTATGTGGATGGTACGCTTTAAACAGGCGATGGGATTCCCCATGATTCTTACTGCGCTATGGTTGCTATGGATTCTAAGCGCCCATAGTCGCACTGAAGCATTTATTTTTGCTGGCTGGCTAACTTTTATTTTATTTTTAGTGTGGTTCATTTATACTTCTGGAATTCGTCGTGCTGGATGGATATGCCTTGCCTTAATCGTGATAGCCATTCCTGCTTACAAGTATATTTTGCCTGCCTTGAAAGGAGATTCCGGTACTTGGAAATCTTACTCTAAAGCTGTTCTCGAAGAAGCCCTGCAAACATCACGACCCATCTACGTCGATTTTACAGCAGACTGGTGTTCGACCTGCCAAACAAACAAACGTGTGGCGCTTGCCAACGAAAAAGTTCAAAAACGATTTCGAGAACTCGGTGTGATTCTTCTTGAAGCCGATTGGACCACGGAAAACCCAGAGTTAACCATTGAGCTTCGAAAATTCAATAGATCCGGTGTACCTTTGAATGTTATTTATCCTATCGATCGCAGCAAGCCTCCGATTGTTTTACCGGATGGCTTTATTACACCCCAAATGGTTCTGGATGCATTAGAAGAAGTAGTTGGTTCAAAATAGTGATAAGTGGCAAGTGACAAGAAATTAATCGTGTATAAAATTTATTACAGACCTTTCGTTTGTATTTAAAACTTACCACTTATAACTGTTTTCCCCATGCGTCCCCTCGAACAGCGAACTCAAAACCCGGATTACATTACCCGTCCTTACCAAAAAAAAGATCGGGAACAAATTCGCCGCATCTGTTGCGAAACAGGCTTTCTTGGTAACCCCATCGATTCTGTTTTTAATGACCGTGATCTCTTTGCAGATTACCTCACCCGTTATTATACCGATATCGAACCAGAATCCGCTTGGGTAGCTGAAAAAGATGACGCCGTGGTAGGCTATCTTCTTGCCTGCAAACGCTGGCAACTTCACCAATGGTGGAGTATTTGGAATAATCTTCGTTTAGCAGCTAAAACCATATGCCGATTTCTGTGTGGGCATTACGATGCAAAGTCACAAAAATTTCTTTGGTGGATCCTTACTCGTGCACGACGAGAAACTCCCAAAGTACCCAAGCACGCTGCCCACTTTCATTTCAATTCGCTAAAAGGACATCGCAAGATGGGAATTGCGCGTGATTTATTGCTCACCATGTTCGAAGATTTAAAAAAACATGGAGTCGCCCGTGTCTACGGCCAAATGATGACCTACGAAAATCGCCGTACAGAAAAAGTTTTCGAATACATGGACTGGAAGGTGATTAATAAAAACCGTGTAACTAAATACGAAGGAACCCTTGATAAGGAAATGTACCTTTCCACAGTCGTAAAGGAATTATAATTAAATTCGTTTGGATGTTGTGAAAGCAAGCCTTGTTTTGGTATGAACATACCATGTCGTTACTTGTGCAAGATTTATTCGATTTAAAACAAACAGAGCATTCTCTTCTATTCAAAGACTGTAGATATCCATGGGAAATTCTTCCTAAGATTAAAAACTATCTCGAAAAATATCTTCAACCCAAAATTCTCGGTAAGGTTTCTCCCCAAGCCGTGATTGAAGGCGCAGTTTTTATTGGCGAAGAAACTGTGGTCGAGCCCCATGCTTACATCAAGGGACCTGCTTGGATTGGAAAAGGCTCTCAAATACGCCAAGGAGCATACTTGCGTGGAAACGTCATTGTCGGCAATCAATGTGTGCTGGGAAATAGTTGCGAGTTTAAAAACTCTCTTTTTTTTAATGAAGCTAAGGCGCCTCATTTCGATTATGTGGGCGATTCTATACTTGGTTACCATACTCATTTGGGCGCTGGAGTGACCCTCTCCAATTTAAAAGTAACCCCGGGCAATATTGTCATTACTGTAAAAGGCAAGAAAATCGATACTGGTCTACGAAAATTGGGTGCCATTCTTGGAAATTATGTTGAAATTGGTTGCCACGCAGTACTTAATCCCGGCTCAATCATTGGCCAAAATTCCACACTCTATCCTGGCATCTCATGGCGCGGAACTTGTCCGCCTAACAGTATTGTTAAATTGAAACAAGCACACACCACTATAAAGAAGAAATCGGATAGCTAGAAAACTTATGGTTAAAATCTCTATTGAATATACGGGCGACTTGCACTGTTCGGCTCTGCATGAACCTTCGAAAACCACACTCGCAACAGATGCCCCTCTTGATAACAAAGGTCGCGGAGAATCCTTTTCGCCAACCGATCTTACCGCTACTTCGCTTGGAACCTGTATGGCTACCACTATGGGAATTATTGCCCAAAAACATGGAATTGATCTACAAGACGTAAAAATTGAGGTAGCAAAAATAATGACTCAAGAAGGACCTCGGCGAATTGCAAAACTTGCCACCGAAATTTGGATGCCAGCCCTTCCATCTTCTGAAAAAAGAGAAGCCCTCAAAAAAGCAGCCCTCACCTGTCCTGTCTATCTTAGTCTAAATCCAGAAATCGAAAAACCGGTGATTTTTCATTGGGCGAATGATTAGAAACTTATTTGCTACTCAAGCAAATGGTATAAGCGAAAAATTGTTCTCCTTGCAGTTCAGTTCGGCAAACCCACTCGCCTTGCGGATTAATCACTCCCGAAGCTGATGAACAATATTTTTCGGAAGGGTAACAATTATCTACCGTAACAATCCATAAGTCGCTCGCTTTAGCGCGCATCCTTAAATTCGATTCATGGTAGTGCCTCGAAAGAATGGACCATTCGCTTTGATCTCTTGAGCCTCCATTGACAGCGTGGAAAATAATCTTTGCACCCATCTTAAAAAGCTGATGGGTTAAATGCGGATCTGGTCCCGGTGTATAACAAGGATTAGCCCACATGTCGTTACATACCAAACCTCCAATTTGAATATCCTTAAATCGAAATGTCTGGAGTGGACTCGTGGCATAGTGGTTAATCTCGCCTTGGGAAGGATCTGTTAATGTTCCGCAAACAAGAGTTTTGCTATGGAAGCCGAGGTATTTACCACTCTCATTATAAAACCGGAGTTGGTTGTAACACTTACGATCCTGTGACTCAACAAAGCAGGTTCCTAAAGCAAGCCCAAGCTTGGCCTCTTGCGATCTTAATATCACACCCTTTAGGGCATTTTCTAGTGTTTTAGCATCAAATTGGTGGGTATATCCACTCAATGATCCTTCTGGCGTGAGGAGGATTTCCGCTTTTTCTTTTTT
>CAZNSF010000156.1:0-5879 GCA_964575565.1 uncultured Verrucomicrobiota bacterium
TCATGAACGGTTGCACAAAATAACTCTTCCCTTCTACAATCCACTTAACATGATACTGATAATCCGTTTGAACCACGCTTGCTTTTGATCCAGAAGGAAGATCCGATGGTCCTTGCTGCCAAAGTGGTTGTTCTAGAATCGGCACAATCTGGGTCACTCTCTTCGGCCGAAACGCTCCAGGATAAATCGTCCTCCCATTATTTGTCTCAGAAAGAGTATGATCATACTCCGTGATCGTATAACACGGTTGAGATGAATCCCATACCTCTTTTTGCGCAAACCCCAAAAATCCTCGCCCTCGAACATCCACGATCGGTTTGTGATAAGAATAGTAAAACTTCCGAGAAACTCCCGTATCATCCCCTTGCCATACCTCATGCTCTCGTACTACCGTAAAATCGCGTTTGATCTTCTGTAATGGATATTCCGTACTCTCTAAATCTTCAAGCTCACCAAACGCTATCAAATTACCCTGACTATCCTTCGTAATCCCATCCCATAGCTCCCTTTTATATGTAAACCGATCCGTAGGATAAGGATCCTTCTCATTCGATACCTCTGTGATCTTATCCACAATGACATTGTGCTGAAGGAGAATACGAATCTTAGAGTGAAAATTATCTCCTACCGGATATTCAACACGAAACACCATATCCACCAAACCATCCCCATTAAAATCTCCAAGCCGAAAACCATTATAACCTTGAAATGTATGCGGGGACACCTCCTCACCTGCTCCTAGAGCATTATCTATATGGACCTTCTTAAAATCAGACCCTTGTGAAAAGTAAATCGTGATTCCGGACTCGCCCCCATTACAATCTCCTTCCTTTCGTAAAACTGCTAAATCCTCTCGTCCATCCCCATTAAAATCTCCTGCCCGTATACCGCTGTCTAATTCAAAAATCCCATTATTCTCGGCGATAGCATACATATCAGCAAATACCGTACAAGCTCTTATCGGGCCTTCTGACATCGCTTCTGGCGCTGTGAAGCCTTTGCCTGTATTCCATTTGATCATCGCCTGAGATGGAGGTACAGGAAGCAGATCCGGTGGAAAAACCGTTGCAGATGGAATAACGCTATCCTTTAATCCATCCCCATTTACATCTACTAACATCGCTTGATAGCCCTTCTCCAAAAAAGCACTTCGCCCATCGGGTATCCACAATGGGAAAATCACTCCCTCATCTAAGGTCGTAAACCCTTGCGTTATTTCAGAAGGTTGCCCAAACAACATATCCCCCCTACCATCTCCATCATAATCTATTAAAACCGGTATCACATCCGTAGCGAAATCAGCACCCGCTGCAACCGGTGCTTTCCAATCTACTCCATTGTTATTGAGTCGAACTGCAAAGTTATCTAAACCAACCCCGCCACCCCCTAGATCAAAAGACGATTTAGCAGTAATCATATCAGCTAATCCATCTCCATCCACATCTGTAAAACCAAGTATTTTGGTAAGATTAGAAGGACCAAATCCATTTCCAAAAGATAAAACAGGGTGATCGATAAACTGAAAAGAACTAGAATTCTTATCCCATCTTATAATATAATATTCATGATCTCCACCCGGATAGAATGCATATTCTGTGTAAAACTCCATTCCATCTTTCCCGTCCACATCTACAGGAAATGTCTCATCCAATTTTGGATTCTTATCACCAAAAGAATCGTTATAGTGTTGACCTAGCGGGCTATCTTTTCCAGATAATAAAAGCTCCACAGAACCATAGGGCGATATGGGAAAGGATGGGTAATCTTGAGTAAAGTAATACTCCCCACCCGGAACACGATAAAGCCTCCGAAAAAGAAGATCATCCATCCCATCGTGATTCACATCAGCCACTACAAACCCATTATCCGGACGAGGCGAAGGAGTGGGAACGCTTACCTTTTTGTATTCGTTATCTTCATCATCATAATAAGTATAAGAGGCTTTGTTGTAAGCATCCAAACCGCTTGCAAAATAGGCCGTATCATATTCATCAAAACCTACATCTCGATCCACAACTTCAAACGGCGGTTCATCAAACCCTTTCCACCACTTAAATTTCTTGGCCCATAAACTCACCCCATCCTTATCTAATTGACGCACAGACTTTAGTAAACTTCTCTCTGTCCCAGTACTTATTTCATACTCTAACTCATAGCTCCGTACCTTCGTATTAAAACCACCCGGTGTTAATGGCGCGTAAACTTCTAGCGACTTCACCCTCGAAGGCATCTCTATCCGTACACCATTCTCATACCAAAATTGTTTGTCCGTACGATCTTCATACTTAACTAAAACCACTCGCTTGCCTGTTTCCGCATTATCCGTATTTGGAAACGTCCATTCCGCTTTCTCCGGACGAATAATACATCCGTAAGGATAACTGCTATCTTGATAGCTATTGCCCTGATAAACTGCTGATGACCAATGATATTTAATGTAATTGCCAGATCGATCACTTTCCTTGGTACATACCCATGCTACACGCACATTGCCCATCGGCCCCTCACATGACCCCACCGGACTGCTCAACTTACCATTGGTTACCTGATATTGTACCACCGTCACCGCTTCATACTCCAAGATCCTTCCATCTTTCATCCATACTTTCCAACTGGCTGGATCCCCATTCCCATCCCTATATGCTATAACCCTCGCAAAAATATCATTCTCCGTTCGATATTCAAATCCACCCGCAATACTTCCCTCGCCCGCTGTACTATGTTCCATAGGGCCAATCTCCACTAGTCTCCTTCCATCCAACGCAAAACTATCTCCAAGATTATAGTGAATCCCACCCCTTATCCCTTCACTCGCTGGTGTCTTACCAATACGAATAATCTGTGAAAATCCGCTCAAACTCCATCCCTCCCCACATAACCCATTGCCGCCTCCACTATTATAACTTAACGATAAACTAGGCGCCATCCCGTTACGCCCAGGAGGTACATCAATTGGAATTACACCGGATACTCCTCCACTATCTGTTACCCCAAATGAACCTCCCATATACCCTCCAGGATCACTCCGCACCATCGTGTCACTCGGAAATGACGGTATCGGCCTCGGTGTCGTACTCCCAGTCCCTCCGCCTCCTGTTGTACTCCCACCACCCCCAGTTGTCGTCCCGCCACTACCTGTGGTTGTTCCACCAGTTCCGGTTGTCGTAGTCGTTCCACTACCTCCTGTTGTGCTCGTCCCTGTTCCAGTTGTTGTCCCGCTGGTTGTGCTACCCCCACCATATGGACTTTGACCCAATACCCACCCAGGCATCGATGTTAATAAATGTAGAGGAATTAATACCCAACTCATCACTCGTAATGGCAACGATATTCTTTTCATGGCTACTCCATTCTTAATTTTAAAATTTCTCTTCTATTCTTAATTTCTAATTTCTCACTTCTAACTCCTCCCGCTTGTCCCTGCCCACACAATCCCCCCTACACCTATATATGATGGCAAAACGCCAAAGTGTGACATTTATTTTAAACTATTTTCATTGATACTGATCAATAAAACGACGCTTAAACGACAACTAGACCGTTAAATTCTTCAATGCCTCTTTATTTTAGCTTCATCCCCTCATTATCCGCGCATAATACAAGTATCCGACAAGCAACTCCAGATTCTTCAAAAACCTTCTTCATGGCTTTCCCAATCTTTTCCGAATTAGAAAGAGTTAAGGCCATCACCGTAGAACCACTGCCGCTTAACCAACCACCAATCGCCCCAGCAGATTTTGTCGCTTTTATACATGGGAAAAGCTGTGGCACTAACGTTGATCTTACCGATTGATGCAGTCGGTCCTCTAAAAAATCACCAACCTTTTCGTAATCTCCATTCCAAAAAGCCGCCACTAAAAGTGAAGCGCGATTTACATTATGGACTGCATCCTTAAAGGGTAATGAGGCAGGTAATAATCCACGCGCTTTTTCGGTTTCTACTTCGTAATCCGGAATAGCAGCTACAAATTTTAAATTCTTTGGCAATTTTTTATGAATGCATGCCACTTTCTCCCCCACTATTCCTGATACAGCAAACCCTCCATAAATCGCAGGCGCCGCATTATCAGGATGACCCTCTAACTCACTCACCATTTCTAACATTTCGTGTTTCTTTAATGGCTTACCAAAAAGCTCATTGAGACCAGCTACTATTCCCAAACGCACGGTCACGCTGCTGCCAAGTCCACGTGCAATAGGAACTTTCCCTTGAATTTCTACAGTAAATCTTTGTTCTTCTATTCCCGTTTTTTGAAAAAAAGCCTTACCCGCTTCCCTCACCATTTCTGCTGCACTATAATCCTGCCGAACTGATTTCTTACCCAAAAGAGTAATTTCCGGCGTTTTAGAAAGATATATCCTCACTTCATTATATAACCCCAGCGCAATCCCTAAGCTATCAAAACCAGGCCCTACATTAGCTGTCGTTGCTGGCACTCGAACAGAAACGGAACTTTTCAAAATAAATAAGTCAAAGGTTAAAGTTTAAGAAACGTTTGGAGCCGGTAATTTATTTCCTTCGAGCAAGGTAATCATCCGTGCTTCATGCATCACAGATTCCTCGGCACTTACCCCTGCAAAACTCATAATCGTAAGCATGTCTCCTGGTTTACCGAGATGCGCTGTAGCTCCATTTAAACAAATCTCGCCCTTGCCTCGTTTACCAACAATCAAATAAGTTTCGAAACGTTCGCCATTTGCCATATTTCCCACTAAAATTTTTTCGTAAGGCAAAAACCCAACAGCTTCCATCAAGTCTTCCGATACCGTAAGGCTCCCTTCGTAATTCACGTTCGCATCGGTAACCCGTGCTTGGTGTAATTTAGATTTTAAAAGATAAATCATCATGGGCGGCAAAAAGCTCGAGCAAACGGTAACTGTTTAACAGTAATTCCTGGTAGTGCAAGCCTGGAAGATAGAAATTTATAATTTCTAACTTCTCATTTCTCACTTCTCACTCTATATACACATTCTATACATGCCATGCGAACACTGAATGTAGCAATGATCGGTTATAAATTTATGGGCAAGGCGCATTCAAATGCATGGCGCCAAGCTGATAAGTTTTTTAAACTCAAAGCGAAACCTCGCCTAAAAATCTTGTGCGGCAGAAATGCTTCAGCTGTGCGTCTAGCTGCTGAACAATTTGGCTGGAACCAGTCCGTTACCGATTGGCGCGATATCATGAAACGGCCGGATATCGATATTGTAGATATCACTACTGCCAATGATTCGCACGCCGAAATTGCTTGCGCCGCAGCACGCGCAGGTAAAGCCATTCTTTGCGAAAAACCTTTAGCCATGAATGTACGAGAGTGCCAGCAAATGGTTGCTGCCGTTAAAAAAGCAGGCGTTACCAATATGGTTTGCCATAATTATCGTAGAATCCCTGCAATCGTCCTTGCTCGTCAAATGATCCAATCCGGTGATCTCGGAACCATTTACCATTATCGCGCACGTTATTTACAAGATTGGATTGTGGACCCGAATTTTCCATTAGTTTGGCGATTGCAAAGTAAATTTGCTGGCTCCGGTGCACACGGCGATATCCATGTTCATATCATTGATCTCGCGCGTTACTTAGTAGGAGAATTCAATGAAGTTCTAGGTCTACTCCATACCTTTATTAAAGAACGCCCTCTTTTATCGGAGGCAGGTAGTAAGCGAAAAACTAAAGGTAAAGTTACAGTAGATGATACTGCGATGTCGCTTGTTCGTTTTCGAAACGGCGCTATTGGCAATCTCGAAGCAACCCGTTTTGCGCTCGGCCGAAAAAATGGTCTTCAGATTGAAATGAACGGCTCGAAGGGATCGCTTTTCTTTGACCTCGAAGATATGAATCGTCTTAAATTTTACAACCAAAAAGATCCTGCTGATCG
>CAZNSF010000157.1:0-6749 GCA_964575565.1 uncultured Verrucomicrobiota bacterium
TCGTGTAGTAAAAAGAATTTCCAGTTCAACGGAAGTGCTTTTTAATACTTCCAAATTCACTGCACGAGATGTGGGATCATCCATATCATAAAGAGTGTCGAGAAGGGCAGTTCGAAGAGAATTTTTCGCTACCTCCCCTCCACGGGTATAAAGCAACGTATCTAAAACAATATCCTGTTGGGTCTGGAGAAATTCTTGGATTGCAGCAGAACCTTCTTCGCCAAAATCTTTTAACTGCTGCAACCGTCCCGCAACTACAGAATTTAATTTTTGAGGATCTGAAGTTTCGAATTCAGATAAAAGACGTTTGATCACATCTTTTGCAGTCCGTGCCGCTCCTTTTGGCTTGGCATCTAGAGCTTCTTCCAAAGAAGCTGAACTCTCTTTTTCATTTTCCTTACTTTCCTGGCGCCTCTCTTTGAGATTTTGCGAAACACGAGATGGAGAGGCTTGGGTTTGTTTATCACCGCTTTGTTTTCGACCTAATACATCCTTAGATTTCTTTGGAGTTGTACTTTTTACATCTGCAACGAGCTGTGTTTCTTTTGAAACATTGCTCTTCAAAAACCATCCGATGCCAAGTCCGATGATTATTCCCAAAACAAAAATAATAATAGGGCGCATCTTCATATCTTTCTGAAAATTACATTTAAAAAATGCTATTCTATCTGCTTCAAGTCTCTTAAAAGACTTTTGCGAGCCTTCTCAAAATGGGTTTTCTGTTCAGGAGAATTTAACTGTGGCTCAAGTCCATCCAAAAGCTTTAGCTTCCCCTCAATCGTATTTTTTGGAGAAACCCAGGTATCGTTTGAATTACGAGGCTTCATCCTATCACGAGTAGCTCCTCCGCCTACGTAAGCATGGCTTCCGAGGTTTTTAATAAAATCTGCTTTTTGCTGTTCACCTAGCGTATTAAAGTTATCGGTGATTAAGCTGCGAGCCCTATCATTTTGGAAATCCCATCGGTGTAAATACCAATGATTTTGAATGATTGATTCCTTTAATTTTGGGTCCTTCAAAAATCTTTCGATGGTATCAACCTGCTCTTCTACTGGAAATTGAAAGATACTTCGCAGACGTTGATCCAATAAAATCGGATATTTTTTAATAAATTCATCGACCTGTGGAATAAGCTCCCTAGCCTGATAATAATCTACAATTTCCGTAACAAGCGCATCGCCTTGGGCATTTACCTGATCTTGTTCGTTAGGATTATTGCGCTTTAACAAACGCGCTAAGATTTCCGAGGCAGCACTCAGGGCTTCGCTGCGATAAGCTCCTGGCGAAAATTTCTCAAGATTCCCAGCAGTAAGAAGCACTTCGAAACCAGAAGAAGTACTATTCAATACTTCGATATTTGCGGTGCGTGAGGTAGGATCATCCATATCATAAAGAGTTTCAAGAAGGGCAGCTCGGAAAGAATCAATTCCTCCTATCCTTCCATCCAAACGAATCCACGCCGTATTAGGGTCTAGGGCAATATCTTGTTGGGTTCTAAGAAATTCTTGAATGGCTGCAGAACCTTCTTCCCCAAAATCTTTCAGTTGCTGTAAACGTCCTGGTAAAATAAACCCTAGCTTCTCTCCATCTAAACTTTCGAATTCCTCCAAAATGCGGTCGAACACTTCTTTTGCAGTTCGCGGAGGGCTTCTGTGTTTGGTATCGCGAACCTCTTCCGAAGAGGCTGAACTCTCTTTTTCATTTTCTCCGTTCTTCTGATTCTCTTTAGTAGTATTCTGCAAAACATGAGTTTGAGAGGGTTGGGTTCGATTGTTACCGCTTTGTTTTCGACCTAATACATCTTTAGACTTCTTTGCGGCGGTACCTTTTTCTTCTGTAACCAGTGGTGTTTCTTTAGAAAGTTTGCCCCATACAAACCATCCAACCCCTAGCCCAGCCGCCATTCCTAAAGCAAAGATAATAACAATAAATCGCGTCTTCATATCCTTTCCCGAAGATTACATCTTTTTAAAAGAGGACAAGACAAAATAAGATAAACTTTCGCCAAAGAATACGCAGCACGAAATACGGATTATATTAAATTAGGTCTAAGGAAAGGTTCAAAATGCTTACTATATCAGATATTTTGGTATTCCTTGGGGCTGTTGCAGTGGTGGTTACTTTTGTTTTAAGTTTGCACTGCCACCTTCGGAGCCTGGAATAAAATAGGCCATTGCTAGTAATTAGTGGCTTTAATTTGGGCTATTCAAAAAACAGAGAGATTGCTTCGTCGTCCTTCGACAAGCTTTGGACTCCTCGCCATGACATCATAAATGAATATCGCCATTCTACAAATGTCGAAGCGCTAAAGCGAGAACGGTCACTATCAGCATCATGCCCGCTGGCATGAACTTCTTTGTTTTAACAACCCGCATGCCAAAAACAACGAGAAGAAGAATTTGAAGTCCATCTGCAACACAAGATGGCCTAGGCAAAATCTCTAGCGCGCAAAGGCTTAATGCGATTGCAAAGCCGAGCGACATATAAAGCGATACTTTGCTTTTTGCCTTAATAAAGCCGATTAAACCGCCAACGACTAATAGTATGATATAGATCCATAGAATGGTAAGAGATGTCATATTGGGTAGAAAGCTTACATGATTATAATTAGATTGCTATCTTTACTAATGGAGTTGTTTAAAAAACTTTAAACTGGTTAAGAGGAATATTCTTTGCTCTTCTTCGCTCATTATGCGCTCTATACCAGCCGATCAAGTCGCCGAGATGCAGCTTCATATTACGGCAACCGGCGTTTTTTCTGACCTAGACCCACAGCAGCTTGCAGATCTCGACCATCAAGGTATCTACATGGAATACCGGGATGAACTAGTAACTGCAGATGGAGATACCCCGGGTTATTTCTTTTTCATCATTCAGGGCACTTTCGAAGTGGATAAACTGAACGTAGAGACTAAAAAGAAAACAGTTTTAGCTGCCATCGGCAAAGGTGAATGTTTTGGTGAAATGAGCTTTTTTACCAGCGCACCAGCTTCCGCAAACGTGGTAGCCATTGGACAAGTAATCTGTTGGGCTATTCCACATAATTCCCTCCGTGATTTTATTAGTTCGCATCCCGGCGGCGCGTGCCTTGCCATTCAAATTGCAAGCCTCCTTGCTCGCCGTGTACAGCAAGGAAACGCGCGCTTGCTAAACATGAATTCCACACTTAGCGCTTACTTCGGTAATATGGCCCGAACATCTTCAGCTCATACTCTCGAATCGCCGCGAAGCAATGAACCCGCAGAAATGGAAATTCCCGAGGATGTTTTTGATCAATTCGTCCACGAAAACCTCTCCATTCCTGAAAACAAACCTCTAACTACCAAGCAAAGACAGACGGTACGCCAACAGATCGAAAATAATCAGATCGACATCGTACCGTGGCTCGAAAGTAAACGTGGTGGCGATCCGCTTAAAATGCGGTTAAAATTTGTGGCAGAAACAGCCGCTCCGCGTGCTCAAACGAAAGTAGACGTTGTCCGTCCATTTCCTCCATCTGCAACTCCTATGGTTGTTCGTGTACCCCAAGTCCGCGCGCAAGTAGCCGCTCCTATTCCCTATGCGCCACCACCAACGCCTTCCTCTTCTATTTGGAAGTGGGCCTACATCGCTCTTTTCGCTTTGCTCCCTTTCCTTACGGCTTACGTTATTTTTGCCATGATGCCACTTGAATCGCGCGAATCGATAGCTGCATCTTCCCAATTCAAAAAATTCCAACTCCGGGGCCTCGCAAACTTTTTCCTCTTCCGTAAAAGTTCCCAATCAACAGATATCACACTTGCGGCCAAGGAATCACACGAATTAGCCTTTAGTGCACCAAAGCCGGTTAGGATTAGCGGCCAACTAAAGCTTTCGAAGAAGCTCTCGGTGCCTGCTCATGTAAGAGTTCGAGTTGGTGATGAAAATGAAACAAGTAAAAAAATTGTCGACCAAACTATCGATCTAACAATAAACGGCGAAGCAACCGAACTTTTTTCTATTTTCTTACCCCCAGGCTCTTACATGGTTGAGTGCCTTTGTGATGAAGGTTGGCCAAGTGGTGTCTCGCTACCGGCAAAACTAATAGTCACAGCTCGATATTAAGAATTCACTGCCAATCGCTCAAGTGCGTCGTTTTCCTCATTTTGTTTTTGCCGATCTTTTTCGAGCGAGCCACTCACTACCGTGAGCGAGCCTGCTCCAATTCGCACTCACGAATTGGAGCGGGTGAAGGGAATCGAACCCTCGTTTCGATTAAACTATTCTTCTCCTCTGTTTTTAGAGGTAAATTGGTTTCTCAATGTTCGCCTTTGTTTAAAAAACCGTTTCTCTTTTGCTTGTCCAAGAGATATAAAGTAGTGTTAATTTTTAGGCTGGCAGTTTAAAGCTCTATAGGCTCTTTTTATTAGAGACATGGCATTAGTACAATAGCTATTATACATTATGTAACTAGTTTATACTTGCGGTTACCTGAGCATTCTGCCACGAATTTAACCTTTCTAAATTCCATGAATTTTTACTTTGATATCGAAAAGGCACTCGCTGCGGTCGGCTATGTCTTAGACTGCAATGGTGGCAAAATCAACCATTTGAACCTCATTAAAATTCTGTACGCATCGGATCGCAGGCTGTTGATCGAATGGGGCAAAACTATTACAGGAGATGTGATGGTCAATAAGCCGCATGGACCAGCATTAAAAACCATCGTGAGCATGACGGCAGGAGATGCTCCTACCAAGTACCAAAAGAAGTGGAATGAGTATTTCACTCAAAAGACTTCCGGCAACAAAGCTCCAAAGGGACAATATTGGATCGAAAAACACAGTGATCCAGATTACACGTTATTGTCTGATGCAGAAAAAAATCTATTAAAGCAGTTCAGTGAACAGTATGCAAAGGTACCATACCACCGACTAATGCATCATGTTCATGGAAAGGATTTTCCTGAATGGCGCCACCCCCGTCCAAAAGGATCTGTCCCGATAGATGTGGAAATCATCCTTAGGAACGCAAGCAAAACCGAAGATGAAATTCAGGAGATCTTAGAAGCAAATTTTCGATCAGCCAAACTGCACAAGATGCTCAATGGATAGCATTTGTGTTGGGAGCACATTTTGGTTTGATTCCGGGAAGGGTCGTCATCTGTATGTCATCATAGCCAAACAGTCTGAACCGCCGGAGTGCTGGGCTGTCAACATAACCTCGTCAAAAAAATGGCACCAGCCTGCAATTGAAAACCCAAGAAAAGGTGTTGTGATTATAAAACCGGATGAATATCCAGTATATGGCTTCGTGGCATATGAATATGTAGAACATTTCTCATCATCAAAACTAGAAAATCTGGCAAAATACATTGAGCAGAAAAATAAAGACAAAAAACAGGAACCGATACCCTCGGAAGTATTACGGAGAATTATTGATGGAGCTATCCACCATGCTTTGGTGCCAGAGAAATTAAAGTCAATTCTCAGAAACCCTAAAGTCTAATTATCTAAGCAGAAATTTATTTTTCGCAATACGACCAAGAAAATGTTTTTAGGACACAATTATTGATCAAGCATGTTGAGTTAAGTGTTTTAATGGCCTTGCCCTATTTAACTTTAGTTCGTTTTCTATAAAGTGCCTGCCTTATTTTCGTCTGACAGATACAACTTATTGAAATATTTATTTTGTGTTAGTTTCATATTGCTGAAAAGGGTAGTTGAGCATAGATTTCCATAAATATATTTAGCGTAGCTACGGCTGCGGACTCGGATCGAAAACCGCAAGATTCGTCCACGAGTACAGGAATACGAGCCAGAGCCACGTCCCGTCTGGGGCGCGGCCTGGCGTGCTTCCTGTACGGGCTCCTTGCGGTGCCTCGATCCGGGGGTGCGTTGGGACGCGACCCCATTTTTTGTCCAAGGCATGTCGCCGCATTACTAACCACTATTAAAATGCTTTATGAAGGAAACCATTGATAAAAACATACCACCACCGTTACCAGTTCCATCCCAGTGTAGTCATAAATTGAGGAAGGTAACGACATTCCAAATTGGTAAATCGTCCAACGAATCCAATTATTTTTGGACCCAAGGACGTATTCCACGAAGCACATTCTTTTTGCGATATGCGGCATGCATTTTTTTGCTGATAATACTTTTGTCTCCATTCATTTTAATGGGTAAACAGCCGTTGAATGATCCATTACAAGTAGTAAACGATCGGTCACAACTTAGTATTCTTGAAGCTGTATATGTGTATTTGAGTGTCAGCTTATGTATGTGGTTGTTTATTGTCAGCACTATCAAACGTTTACACGATATGAATAAATCAGGTTTTTGGATTCTCCTACTACTTTTCCCTTTAATCCTACTCTTATATCTTCTAATAGTAAGAGGCACTGTAGGTGATAATAAATATGGATCTTCTAAGTATGAATGAAACACTAACGACTAATCAGGTTTTTTATGTTCATTAAAACCAGCATATTCTCACTCGTCGTAGCTATTCTGAGTTCTATCCTGGCTTTCTTTTACGGCTGGAGCAACATACCTGGCAACAACGTGGAAACTATCAGACGTTTTGAGAATGATTTTGCTAAGGAAGTAAAAGGTTACCCTATAGTTAATGGGGAAGGAGCATACAAAAGTAAATTTGGTGGAATTCCTGTGAATGAATCCAATGGCATGGAATTTATTGCAGACCAAGCGCTATGGGAACGGCTTGAAAAATTGATAGATCCGCTATCGTGGGATAATCGCAGTATTGCTAAGGCAAAAGCTATGTTA
>CAZNSF010000158.1:0-23584 GCA_964575565.1 uncultured Verrucomicrobiota bacterium
GAAAAATTACCTGTCCGTTTTCAGCTACAAATCCATAAATCTATTTGGGAACCTACCCAAAAAGGAGTTTGAATGTTTTAAGGATTTACCACACCATGAAAGACAGTTTTATAAAGGAGCATATTTTTGGTTCAATCGGAACCCACTAAAGTGATTGGAAGAAATTCATGCAAATTGGGATTATCATTGCCCTTCCTACAGAGTGGGGATATTTTCGGCGAGTTTTTCATGTCCATCATGAACACCATTTGGGCGGGCACCGGCATTTTATGGGTCGCTTTGGGCGGTTACCGATTGCAGTGGTGATTGGCGGTGTTGGTAAAAAAAATGCAGCAATGGCAACCCGTCTTCTTTGCGAAGAGCACAAACTTTCTGCGCTCCTTTCCATTGGTTATGCAGGCGCGCTTAGCCCCGAATTAAAACGTGGGGATATCGTTCTTTCTTCTTTTTCGTGTAATGATGAGCAAACAAAGCCACAAGCCTCCGACCTTGAACTCGCGAAAAAGCTACGAGGTGTCGCAGATGAATCCCACGAGCATCATGTCTATATAGGCGATCTTTATACAGCCAATGGGATTGTAGCTCATCATGAGGAAAAACGTTCTCTTTTTGAACGCAGTAGGGCCCATATTGTGGATATGGAATCATTTTCAGTTTATATGGAAGCAAAAGCTCGCGGCATCCCTTTTGTTGGCATCCACACCATTACCGATACTGCAGAAGAAGATATTCCTGCTCTTAAAATTATTACTCCGTTTTTGATGTCGAGTTCTCTTTGGCGGTACCCAAAGATTTTTTTGGATTTAGCAAAATGCCCCTCTTTTATTTGGGACCTAACCATTTTGAACCACGATGCTAAGATTGCAGGCCGAAGTTTAGCACACTTTCTTGTATGCAATCGCGCGAATCTCGGCAATTTGCTAGCGCATCTCTAGTAGACTTTAAGACTTATTATCGTAGTGCTGCTGAAGTAGGTACAAGTTTAAGGGCTAGAAGTTCTTTATCGGATGGACGCGGTACAACTTTTACTGGAATGACCTTATTTTCTCCTAAGCGGTCGATCGTAAAATTTACGGTTTCGCCGATACTTAGATAAAAAGTAGCATTTATTACATCAGCCAGTGTATGTATGTATTTATCGCCGATTTTAAGAAGGACATCACCAGTACGAATACCGGCAATATGGGCTGGATAGCTCTCATAAACATCACGAATGGTAATACCATTTTTGGAAAATGGAACATGGTTTTGAACTTCGATTGTTAGGCCAGTCCAACCATGCCGCGGAGCATGGAACTTGAGAAGATCGTGTTGGATTTTCTGTGCAGCAGTAATGGGAATGGCAAACATGGAATTTCCATCTTCCATTGCTGCAACAACCATTCCTACAACTTCACCTTTTCTATTCAAAAAAGGGCTTCCACTTTGGCCGGGTTGAGCGCGTACGCTACTTCGGATAAGTGTGGTTGCAAAAAACTGCGGCATTCGTGTGGCGAGCGGTGTTGCAGAAGGATCAGAAACAAAACCATACTCCGCTGAAATAGGGCCTTCCAACGGATAACCTACTGCTAAAGTCATCGAACCAGTTTTAAGAGTTTCTGGATCGCCGATAGGTAAATAAGGAGTTGTTGCTTTAATTTCTAATAATGCCAGATTGGTTCGAACGTCTTGGCCAAGACTTTGGGCTTCGTATGTTTTCCCTCGCCAGTATACCAAAGCCTCTTTGCTTCCACATAATACACTGGCTGTGGTTAGGATATGGCCTTGGCTATCAACAAAAAACCCGGTGCCAACACTTAAACCCTCACCAATTACTTTATCAGTATGCGAATCAACTACTGGCGCAATAGCTTTGATCCGAACCACAGAATCTTGGGTGTGCGTAAAAATCGCTTGGATTTCATCTTCGAACCCCTGCATCACTCCTTGGGCATGGAGATAAGTAACTCCGTTTCCCAATAGGAACGGCACCATCAAAACTATCTTTAAGAAAATCCTAGAACGTGAGGGTAGATGACTCATGAGCCCTTAAATTATATGAAACACGATCAAGAACATATGTTGTTTTTTGGTTGGAAAGATTGTCGCCCAACACAAAATCGCTTGTTGCTAATGGAACTTTTGTCTCTGGAGATTGGATGGATGCCCATTTTGCTTGTCGAACAAAAGAGGTTTTCGATAAATGCACACTATAAAGACTTAAGATTATGATAGCCACAGTAGCAAAGACGCCAATACCAACACCACGTAAAACCAGATCTAGACGTTGGTTCATTCCCAAAGCATCTCCTATCTTACGCCACAACGACCTAGGCTGAAGCATATCGCGATAGAGACGACGATGAAACTCCGAAAGATAATTACGGAAGAAGAAATCATCTGGTTGTTCATGTTGTTTGAGCGCCAGAACCGAGCGTAACTTACGAGTTTTTTCAAAATGGCTCTGGCAACTAGAACAATTACTCAAATGAGCATGGATTTGGTCAGCATAGATTTTCTCCAAACTTTCACCAGCAAACATAGGAAGAAGTCGCTGAACTTTTTTACAGGAGGTCATAGGCTAACACTCTATTGGATTTAAAGGTAATTTGCAAGTAAGGCTTGTAGTTGTTGATGAGCATAAAATAATCTCGAGCGCGCTGTAGCCTCCGAACAGCCTAAAACCTTCGCAACCTCTTGGTGCCGCATCCCCTCGATATCGTGCAATACCACTACAGCTCTATGTTCATTAGACAACTTTTGGAGCGCTTCGTTCAATTTTTCTAAATGTTCTGCTCGATCTAAAGTCTGGTGTACGTTTTCCTTAGAAGTCAATTCCTTTAAAATAGGTTCCTCTTCAATGTCCGAATTCCATGGATTCAGATAAAGTTGCACCTCTTTACGTCGCTTTAAGAAATTAATGGCAACATTCATTCCAATTCGATAAAGCCACGAATAAAAACTGGATTGATTTCGAAAGCTAGCAATGGATTTAAAAGCTTTTAAGAATGTTTCTTGCGATAAATCTGCAGCATCTTCGTGATTTCCCAACATGTGATAGAGCATGCCGTAAAGCTTGGTTTTATATTTTTCGACGAGTTTATCAAAGGCTGCAACGTCTCCAGATTGAACCTTTAAAATGAGGCTTTGGTCGCTTTCTAAGGCGGACAATGGCAATTCACCTTCGCCGCCAGAAGGACCAGCAGTTGAAGGCGGCTCAAACATAAAAGTTATTCATTCGCCCAGGCTTTATATAAAAGCGATCACTTTTCCACGGGAACTACAATCCCGCGCATAATAATGTTTTGGCAAAAAATAAATACCAGGAGAGTTGGTATAGCTGCGATCACCAAAGCCGCAAAAACGACTGGTGGGTTATACATGAGCTGCAGTTGATAGATATACACCATCAGTGTCCACATCGATTCCTTTTGGCATACAAGTAGAGCAAACATAAAAGCGCCGTAAGCGGCAACGAACGCTGCCAACGCAATCACCGCCAAAATAGGTGTAGAAAGCGGGATAGTAATGGTTGTAAAGATTCTTAACTCACTGGCGCCATCGAGAGTTGCTGATTCGTAAAGGTCTTTGGGCAAACTATCAAAAAAACCTTTTAAAAGAAAAATCGAGTACCCATTGGCTGCAATAGGCAAAATGAGCGCTGCAAATGTATTCAGTAATCCCATTTCGCGAAGCATCAAGAAAGATGGAATTTGCGTAACCTCGGCCGGAAAAGCCATCGTTGCCATCGCCACGAAAAGTACCTTGTACCCCCAACGAGGCTGAAACCGGGATAAGGCATAGGCAGCTAATGGATTGACAATAAGAGCAGTAAGAACATTTAAAAAACAAAAAATAATTGTATTTTGGAGCGCGCGCGCCTGCCCAGATAAATAATCCCATACGATACGATAATTGCGCGTAAAAAAGTCCCAAACAATCGCCGCTCGATTTTTCTTCATGATATCCCAATCATTCGCATAAATCGGCATCAGTGCTTGATCAAAAGAGGTATAACTAGAACCGTGAGCGTTATTCAGAACCGAGAGATCTTTTCGATACTTTTCTTTTAGAAAATTTCTCCATCGAAATTCAGGCGCATCAAGGGATACTCCTTCAGGAGACTTAAGGGTCTTTAAAAAAAATTCGAAATCGGTGTAAGCGGGTATTACGCCTTTATGTTCCGGAAAAAAAATGTCATTCCATTGCGCGTAAGATGTGCCATAGATTTTATTCAAAGCGCTAAGTTCATGATATTGAGATTGAAGAAAACCACGGTACGATGGCAACAAAGAGGGAGTACATTGGATGAATCTTGCTGAAAGAAGATTTTGCACGAAGTGCCACCAAACTTCTCTTTGGACTTTTTGAAGAGGCGGGGTTGGACTTAAAACCACTTCATAAATGTTGGTGTAATGAGTTTCCCAAAGTTGATTGAGCTTTTCGAGATCGCTTTCCTTTCTTCCATATTTCGGAATTAAATATTGAACCACAAAATAGCCTGTCACACTTGTGGGATGAAAATACCGTAGCGGTAATTCCTTACGCAAGTTTTCGTAAATAGGCGCGAAGTCTCCTTGAGGGGTTTGGAAGGGGCGTTCCTGCCATTTTTCTACCCGGAGAGTAACCGTATCGGTACGAATTCTAGAATCTGACTGGAACTTAGGCACATCAGGAAAAGCCGCAAAGACTCGGCTACGATATTTCATGGTCACCTCTGGGATTGTTTTTAATCCTTCGCAATGGCCGAGTTTTAGAAAATGGCGCGGCCAGGATTTACCATCGGCCAAAAATTGATGCCAATCTTCAAGAACTGCAGGTGAAGATAGCAGTGGTGGTTGTAACATTTTCCAAGAAAGAAATGGTTGGCAGGTAGCTGTTGAAAAATCAGATGAAAGTGTTCCATACCGTTGTTCTTCGAATTTGCAAAAAAGAGCAAGATCGTCGGTGAAATATTTTGGGAAAATATCGAAATCACGGACATCGACTTCGCTTTTAATAGATCCACTTACTAATAAAAGAAAAGGATACACCATCCATACAGCTCCGATGGTAAGGAAAAAATACATTCCAGCAATCAGAGCTTTGCCTCCTGGCGAACGACGTTGGATAGGGCTAAGGATAGGCATTGTCTAGAGATTTAAAATTTGAGGTGGATTGTTTCGATTGTTTTATCGGTTGGCAGTTCGGAACTCGACCTTACTTAAGATTTTAAGTTGATACGCAGTAAAAGAAAGAAGTAGCACTCCCAAAATCCACGCCATTGCTGTGCCTTGACCGAATTTAAGGAACATGAAGCTCCTCTCCCAAATTTCGTAGCCAATCACATGGGTTGCAAGATTAGGACCGCCACCGGTCATAGCCAGAATAGCATCACTGGATTTAAAACCAAAAATGATTGCGCCTACTGCATTAATCACAATCAGTGGTTTTAAATAAGGGAAGACCACATAACGTAATTTTCCGAAAAAGGATGCACCATCAATATCTGCTGCTTCGTACAATTCATCCGGCACTCCTTTGAGGGCAGCTAAATAAATAATACAACCAGGGCCTAAGTGCGCCCACGCCAAAGGAAAGACCACGCAGAGCATCGCCACGCTGGGTCCAGGCAGCCATTCTAGTGATGGAAGATGCAAAAGACCGAGTATTTTGCTAAAAATCCCTTCAGGATCTTGAAGCCAGGTTTGAGTATGTACAGACTTACCAAAAAAAAGAACGAGCATTTGATTAAGAATTCCGTTCGGCGAAGGATCATAAATGCCGCGCCACATAAAGAGAATGACCACACCCGAAACGACAGCGGGGAGATAAAAAAGTAAGCGGAAGAGAATTTTCCCCTTCGGAATCTCTTGGAGCATAATTGCTAGGAGCATGGGCGGCAAAAAACCCATCAGCATCCACAAGGAACAAAAGTAAAATGCATTTTTAAGAGCGATCCAAAAGCGACCATCGAAAAGGACGTCTGCAAAGTTACTAATGCCAACCCAAGGTGATTCTCCAATGACACTATAATTTTGAAAAGCCATAGATGACCCTCGAAAGAGCGGGTAATATTGCCACGTAAGAATAAGGAGAAGCGCTGGTGCGATTAGCATGCTCGCCAAGCGCATTTTGTAACTAGCAGGAGCATCTAGAATAGGCGGCCGCAACTGGTTCATCCAATGAAAGACCCTCCAAATAATCGTGATAAAAACAACCATCACCAACACAGCCACAATCCAGGCTACCGCATCTCTCTTTTTACGTTCTGCTTCGGGAATGATGCCAATGAGTTTTTCGTTTGTTTTTTGAACGGCTGCGGTAAGGTATGCTTTTATTTTCTTTCGTCGTTCTTCTTTTGTTATCTTCTGAAGCGATTTATCGTAAAAGATCTGATCCATCGGCCCGCTCATAAGGTTATAGATGAATTGACAGTTTTTACCATAAGGCTCTGGTGTTCCATGGGCCATCGCATAATCGAACGCTTCCTCTAAATTTTTAGGAACAAGAGAGGCAAGATGGAAATAACCAAATTGTCTTAACCTCTTAGGGTTCATAGCACGCGTAGCTCCCAATTCGACAAAGGTATGTGTATAAATCTCTTGCGCTTCTCGGCTGCCTACAAAACGGATATACTCCCAGGCAGCATCCCTTATCCGTTTATCTTTCTGTCCTGCAAAAATGCCGAGCAACCGGCTATTGAGCTGTGAACTCGATATACCAGTGCGCCCTTTAGGTACCGCAGCAATGCCTATCAATTCTAAATTTAATCCAGCGACAAAATCGTTACTTTGTAAATAAGTGATATCCATGGCGACTTTTTCGTCTACAAATTTTGGGCCAGCATCGGGTCCGCGGTAAGTAATATTTCCTGTTACACCATTTTTGGTAACGACATCTTTTTGGAGCATATCCACAAATTCATAGGCTGTGATAGCTTCCTCACTATCAAAACAAGCCTGCCATTGGCCGTCGGGTAATTGTTTTACTGCTTGCGCTCCGGCACTGCTTAAATAAGCATTCATACTCCAGGCAGCATCATTGCCGGTTCGAAAACTAAGTCCATAAATACCTCTGGAAGGATCGGCTAATTTACGTGCAAATTCATGTAGTTCTTCCCAATTTTGTGGTGGATGGTCCGGATCTAAACCGGCCGCAGCAAATAAATCGCGCCGATATTCTAGCACTCCAACATTCACATCCTCTGGGATGGCCCAATAATGAGGTTTACCGCCAGGTCCATCTCGATAAATGACAGGTAATACGGGTGATGGCACTCGTTCAGCGAATTCCTCCGGGCTCATTTTTTCGACATATTCATCCAATGGATAGAGAAATTTCTGGTTGATATAAGTTTCTGACTTACGAAAATTTACCGAAATGATATCCGGCGAAGTGCCTCCTGCAATGGCCATTAAAGGGGCGATATCTTGTAGCTGATTTTCATCTACCAATCGGAGTGCGGTAGTGCCTTCCAGGATGATGTTGGGATGTTTTTGGCGAAATTGTTCTAAAACACGATAAGCAGCAACATCACGTGGAAGAACTCCTTGTTTACTAGGAAGATAAAAGACTTTAACAATGACTTTTTCATCCGTCTCCGGTTCGGCGTGGAGAGGGATTAATAAAAACAAACTAACCGCACCCGTTAAAAGATGAAAGGCATGCCTCCTTAGTAAAAACAAGTTAAAGAAAATCATCATAAATCACATAAATATTTTTAAAAGGTAGCCATAAAAAGGCGTAAAGAAGCAGTAAAATATTTAGCGATACTAGTTTTTCTTGTATTCCTTGTGTATCTTCGCGGTCAAATATTACCTGTTATTTTACCGTAGGCATTTTTAAATATTTGCTTGCTTCCATTACATCTTTATCGCCACGGCCAGATAAATTCACAAGAATAGTCTGTGATTTTTTCATGCGAGGCGCTTGTTTAAATACATAAGCAATGGCATGGGCCGATTCCAAAGCTGGAATAAGTCCTTCGACTTTGCTTAACGTGCGAAACGCATCCAATGCCTCTCGGTCTGTAGCATAAGTATATTCCGTGCGCCCAAGATCGCGCAACAAACTGTGCTCTGGACCGATAGCTGCATAATCCAATCCAGCAGAAACCGAATGGGTAGCTTCAATCTGGCCATCTTGATTTTGCAGTACATAAGTTTTTGTTCCATGGAGAATCCCTATGGAACCACCTTTAAAACGAGCAGCATGTTTCCCTTGTCGAATCCCGAGGCCACCGGCTTCCACACCAACCATGCGTACCTTTTGATCATTTAAAAAGGGATAAAAAAGTCCGATAGCATTTGATCCACCACCCACACAAGCGGTTAAAAGATCCGGCAATCGTTTCTCTTGCTTTAAAATTTGGGCACGCGCCTCGCGGCCAATCACACTGTGAAAATCGCGGACCATCATTGGGTAAGGATGCGATCCTAATGCCGAACCCAAAATATAATGAGTGGTTCGTACGTTGGTTACCCAATCACGCATGGCTTCGCTAATAGCTTCTTTAAGAGTTTGTTGGCCTGTAGTAACGTGCCGCACTTCGGCGCCTAAAAGTTGCATCCGATAAACATTCAATGCTTGGCGTTTGGCATCTACTGCGCCCATATAAATCATGCACTCAAGACCAAACATCGCGGCCACTGTGGCCGTAGCTACTCCATGTTGCCCAGCGCCTGTTTCGGCAATAATCCGTTTCTTGCCCATGCGCCGTGCCAATAGGATTTGGCCAAGCGCGTTATTGATCTTATGCGCACCGGTATGTAAAAGATCTTCACGTTTAAGATAAATCTTGGCCCCGCCAAGTTCGCGTGTAAGGCGTTCAGCAAAATAAAGCGGTGTGGGGCGTCCAGCGTAATGGGTTAAATAGTAGTCCAATTCTTTTTGAAAAGACGTATCTTTTCGCGCACGCTGATATTCTCTAGTCAGCTCGTGAAGGGGCATCATCAAGGTCTCTGGCACATACATCCCTCCATAGGGACCAAAGTGGCCGTGAGAATCGGGCTGGCCATTATAGTGAAAAGATTTTTTCATGATGCATGGGCAAGAGTAGGCTTGCAGTAATCTTCAATATCCTTCTTTAATGCCCCATTGTATCAAAAGGTTAAACTATAGTCTATGAGTTCGCGTTCCCTTGTTTTTTTAGATGCTGCTACTCTCGATCGAGGTGATCTTGATTTTCAAGAGCTGAATCGCTTTGGCAAAGCAACTTTATATCCGACAACAAAACCAGATCAAACCCTTGGTAGAATAAAAGAAGCAGATATTGTTTTGACTAATAAAGTGGTTTTGGACGCTAAAATCTTGTCTCAAACACCACGTTTGCGATTGATTGCTGTTTGCGCCACAGGCACCAACAATATTGATCTTGTTGCGGCTAAAAAACATGGTGTCGGTGTGGTAAATGTAGCTGGCTACGGCAGCTTTGCTGTGGCCCAACATACCATGGCGCTTATTTTAAATTGGGCTACACAAATCCATCGCTTGGTTCGCGAACCTCAAGCGTGGTCTTTAGCGCTTACTTATACACGGTTAGATTATCCCGTGTTTGAATTAGCTGGTCGAAGCCTTGGGTTAGTAGGCACAGGCAAAATTGGACAAGAAGTCGGTCGTTTAGCCTCGGCTTTTGGAATGAAAGTTCGCGCATGGGATCGTCCACAAACAGAAGGCGAAACGAAAAGGGAAGATCCATGGCCGCGACTTCCATTACGCCAGCTTTTCGAAATAAGCGATGTGGTTTCGCTTCATTGCCCGCTTACAGAAGTCACACGACATATTATTAGCCGCGAAAGTCTTAGCTGGATGAAGCCGGGGTCCTTCTTAGTCAATACGGGGCGCGGCGATTTGGTAGATGAAGAAGCTCTTAAAGATGCGTTGGTTTCCGGTAAACTTGGCGGCGCAGCACTAGATGTACTTTCAGTAGAACCCCCACCAGCCAACCATCCTTTGCTCTGCTTAAATCTGCCAAACTTATTAATCACGCCACATACAGCATGGTCAGCCCAAGAGGCAAGAAAACGTCTTTGGGCGGAGGTGGTGCTCAATATCGAAGTTTTTTTAAAAGGCGAAAAGCGTAATCGCCTTGTATAAGATTAAGAATCCAAAGAAATAACCATTTTTCTTTCAGAAGAATTAGTTTCTTCAAAGTTGATCCATCGAGTGCGACTTTTTGGTAAAATAGTTTCGACAAGTTTAGGCCATTCAATCGCAACCACATTTTCTCCTTGGAGTGCCATTTCTAAATCAAGCGCCTCGATTTCTTCGAATTTCTTAAGACGATAAAGATCGTAGTGGATCAAAGTTAATTTTCTACCAGTATAACGATGAACGAGATTAAAGGTTGGGCTTGTAACGATTGCTGTGCTTTGTAGGCCTAAAGCCAATCCTTTTACAAAAGTTGTTTTACCGCATCCAAGATTTCCAGTGAGCGCAAAAACCTCCCCTCCTTGAAGCGTTCGCGCAAGGCCAGCTGCAAAATCAATCATTTCTTTTTCAGAACGGCAAAGATGGGTTCGCAACATTTTTTATTTTAACGATGAAGAAGATGATCGTTGGCAGCCTTAGGAAAAGAGTAATGCTTAGGATTTTTGGAGTTTTTCATCAGTTGAATGCCAAAACGTTTTGAATGAACTACGCCGATTTGGGTTAATGGCAATCGAAAGCGTTTTTTCCAAGCGACTTGAAGACTTTTAAAGTGCCTAGGTGGCAAGGTAAAAAGAAGTTCATAATCTTCGCCATCTTGCAAGGCATGTTTAATTTCTTGGTTCTTCGAAAGTTTTTGAGCTCTCAAGGCAGAAGATACAGGTAACCGATCACCCCAAATTTCGAAACCTACACCGCTTTGTTCGGCTAATCTTTGAAGATCACCGGCTAGTCCATCGCTCACATCCATCATGGCGGAAGGCCGAAAGGTTTTAGCTAAAAACTGCGCCTCCAGTAAGCGGGGCTGGAAACATAAGTGCTTGCCAAGAATACTAGCACCCAGATTACCGGTTACACAAAGAATATCTCCCGATTTAGCTCCAGAACGTGTGATCATTTGCTGGCGCGCCACTTCGCCGATGATCGTTACTGTAAGATGAATGCCGCCAAGATTCCGCGAAGTATCTCCACCCACGATCGCAACATGATATTTTCTAGCAGCAGCAGCAAGACCCCGGTAAATTCCTAATGCTTTTGAGAGAGTCGTCTTTAAAGGAAGAGAAGCTGCAACCAATGCATAACGCGGGATACCGCCCATGGCGGCAATATCGCTTAAGTTTCTCGCAAGCGCTTTCCAACCGATTTGATAGGCAGTGGCTCGATGATCAAAATGAATCCCTTCAATCAGAGGATCGCAGGTAAGAAGGAGCAACTCTTTTTTGTTACTGGGTAAAACAGCCGCAGCATCATCTCCAATTCCGAGGATTACCTTTTTAGAGCTTGGAGAAAGACGAGAAAATTTATTGATCAAACCAAATTCGCCAATTTGCGAAAGCTTCATTAGCAAATGATGCAAATTGGAAGTCGAGAAAGCAAGTGAAGAACCCTCACTCCCTTTTTTTGGAAAGAGATTTTTAATAAAAAGCCATCGTTCTAGCACGTGTTGCGTAATAGTTTAGCTGTTGGAAGGAACTTGAAGATCCCCTCTAAAAAAGCACACCCCATGGATTCCCACTGGAGTTTACCCCACACTTGATGTGGGGTGGGAATAACAGGCATGTGCGCGACAAACAAACTTACTTTTTTTAGTTTCCCTCATAAAAATGTCATTTCCGCGAAAGCGGAAATCCAGATAACATTTAGTCATGAGCAATTGCCTTATTAAATCAACGGCCCTATTCCTTCCCTCTTTCTTTTCTACCTACGATGTCATTTAACTTGAGGCAATTCGTAGCATAAAGAGACTTCACTTGCCCATTGACGATGATCAGGGCATGATAGCTCTATGGCACGAGCCCAATCTAAAAAAAGTTCCAAACCTTCTTTCGATTCTATTGAATCGGTGGTAGAGGCTATCCGAGGGGGAGAAATGGTTATTGTAACCGATGATGCTAATCGGGAAAACGAAGGGGATTTGGTAATGGCCGCTGAAAAAGTAACGGCTGAAGGCATTAATTTTATGGCGCACCATGGTCGAGGTCTTATTTGTGTGCCAACCACTAGCACGCGATTACAAGAGCTTGGGATTACGCGAATGGTAGACGAAAACCGTGAATCCCAAAAAACAGATTTTATGGTTTCAGTGGATGCGCGCGAGGGAATCACAACTGGCATTAGCGCCCATGATCGGGCGCGAACCATTTGGGTAATGGCGGATCGTAATTCTGTAGCAAAAGATCTTGTGCAACCGGGTCATGTGTTTCCTCTCCAAGCAAAACCGGGTGGCGTGCTTCGTCGCGCAGGTCACACCGAAGCAGCAATGGATCTAGCGCGTTTAGCAGGCCTTTCTCCGGTGGGTGTGATTTGCGAAATTTTAAATAAAGATGGCACGATGGCACGATTGCCGGGGTTACTCCAATTTCGCAGGCAACACAGTCTAAGAATGTGTAGTATTCGCGATTTAATTGCTTATCGTCGTGTGCGAGAAAAATTGGTCGAACCCATCGAAAAAGCGGATTTGCCGACTCCGTACGGAAAATTTCGACTCCATTGCTATCGGTCGCTCGTAGATGATCGGCAACATTTTGCGCTTGTTTTAGGCAAACTCCATCCAGAAAGACCCGTGTTGGTGCGAGTACAAGCCGAGTGCGTAGCTTCAGATGTTTTCAATTCTACGCTCTTTGGTAAACGCAATTTATTAACAGATGCATTTAAAGCAATTGCAAAAAAAGGTAACGGTATTCTTTTGTATATGCGCCATGAAGGATGGGGGCCTATGAAGGATCCAAATCACCGAACAAAAGCTCCGCACTTACGTGAGTACGGATTGGGAGCGCAAATTCTAGTGGATCTCGGCGTAAAACAAATTCGACTCCTTACCAATAAACCAAAAACGGTAGTGGGTTTGGAAGGTTATGGTTTAAAAATTGTGGAACAAATACCGCTAGGATAATGAGGAATTAAGAATTGAGAATTAAAAATGAAGAGGGGATTGCTTCGGGGCAAAAGCTCCTCGCAATGACAAACTGTTCTTATAGAGATGACGTTGTGAGGCGATAGGTATTGTCATTGCGAGCGAAGCGAAGCAATCTCTTTTTAGTGGGGCGACCTACTATTATCATTACTGCTACCTTTGGGTGGCTAGAGCCTTTTTATGTTTAAGAAACAAAAAATCAGAATAACTCCTTCGACCGCAGGCAAGTTTTGTATCGCCATTGTCGCAGCGCGTTATAATACGTCTTTGGTTGATGCGCTTCTTCATTATACAATCGAAACTCTCTCGAAAAATGGTGTTCGCAGCGTAAAAACTGTTCGCGTACCAGGTTCGTACGAAATTCCAGTAGTTGCCATGCGATTAGCAAAATCACGGAGATATCATGCAGTCATTGCATTAGGAGTGGTGTTGCAGGGGAAAACCTTACATGCCGAACATATTGTCGAAGCGTGTTCAGTAAACCTTCAGCGTATTGCAATAGAGACGGGTGTTCCGGTAATCCACCAAATTTTAACGCCCAAAAGTCGGCGCGATGCCCTTGCAAGACTTCGTTTAAGAGGAATGGAAGCAGCGAAAACGGCTATTGAAATGGCGAAGGCTATGAAAAATTTAAAATGATGTAAACCACTTCTAGTGTATTGTGAACATGCTATTGGATAAAGATCATCATTACGTTTTGGCAACCGGCGAAAAAGGTGAGGACCGTTTACGAATGCTCCATGCAGTGCATGGCGCTGATACTGAAAACCTTCTTGTCCGAGCTGGGATTACAGAAGGGATGAAGGTAGCAGATGTCGGTTGTGGAATTGGCACTGTATCCTGCTGGATAGCCAAACGTGTTGGCCCAAAAGGGAAAGTTGTGGGCGTGGATATCAACAAAGAACAAGTCGAATTAGCACGCAAAAATGCAGAAATAGCACAGCTAACGAATATCACTTTTGTGGAGGGCGGTGCTTATCGTACAGGCTTACCATACGAATCATTCGATCTTGTTTTTTGTCGTTTCGTCTTAATGCATCTTGATCAACCGATGTTGGCACTACGCGAAATCGGAGCCTTAGTAAAACCAGGTGGATTGCTTGTTTGTGAAGATGGAGATTTTCAAAGTCCATTTTGTGAACCGCATTTAAAAGCGTTTGATCGTTGTTTTGAACTTTATCGTGCAATTGGTGTAAACCGGGGATATGATTTCGAAATTGGACCCAAACTTTACCGTATGTTTCTTGAAGCAGGATTTTCTACAGCCGAAGCAACCTTGGCACAGCCTGTTTTTGTTCGTGGTGCTGCTAAACGTTTGCCGGAATGGACACTTACTGAATGTGCGCCCAACATCATTAAGGCCGGACTTGCCACACAAAAAGAAATCACTCAACTCGTAGCTGAATTAACGGCATTTGCAGAAGATCCAACAACTCTTATTGGCATGGCGCGTGTAACCCAAATTTGGGCACGCAAGTAAATTTCCCCGCGTTTCCGCGCTGGAAAAATTACTTTTTAATTTCTTTCTGCTTCTCTTTCCACTTTTCCTTAGCATCTAACATTTCTTGGTTGGGCTGAATCACTCGTGATGTGTTTTGCTGGTCAGGCTTATCATTCAGCCAATGGTGATTAAGATCGCGTGCAACAGGCAAACGCTTCGCTACTGGAGGAACCTCTACGGCTGGATAGGGTTTATCCGCATACCAATAAGCCACACTACTCATTTCATTACAGAGATGGTTCGCATGGCCATGTTCAATCGTAACCTTGATTTCTTTTTGAAAATGCACGGGGTTTTCGAGGTGATACACATAGCTTGTCTGATAACCTTTGGTATCTTTTTCGTAAATGGAGGAACCATTTCGTAAAAAAGCATTGGGTTGCATAAACCACGCTTGGTTTAAATAATCCTCACTGCCAGTGCCGTGCAAATCGGGTGGCCACTTATAGCCATCTACCCAAATCATATCATCTCCTTCGCCCCACCATATGGTGCGAGAATCGGTGTGAAAATTGGTCACACTAAGATTGCAACCAATATAATGCCCCTTCCCTTTCGTTTCTAAGATGATGTAATTGTTATCCCAAGCGAGCTTTCCTTTATTTGTAACATTATTTATTTCTGGAACATTTATTTGGATTTCGTCTCCCCAGCCGCCAAAAGGATTTTCTCTCCGAAATTCAGCGTGAAAATACCCTTCTTTTTCAGAGGGAGGTTGATCATAAACCTCGTAATCCACATAAAAATACTGGTTATGCGGCTCATTGCTTTGATTGATCAGTTCAACCACCGCATGCTTCCTAAATGGCATTTGCACATAACAATTTAGCGCGCAACCTTCATTAAATTCATTGTTCTTAGCTGTTGAAGCCGAAAAAAGGAGCGACTGATAAGAATTGACAATTCCATGTCCTAGTCCAAAAAAATCACCGAGTGGGCATAAAACACTTGGGAAATCTGCATCATCCCAAGTGATTTTTAATAGACATTCTCGATAATGATTTTTTTGGGTCATCCAAATATGGGTAATACATCCGGGACCCTTGATATCTGCTAAAACCTTTGATTCACCGGATGGAATACTCCAATAATCCATATTTCTTCCAGTAGTATTCCAAGAAGAAAAACGTTTTGTTGTTGCATGACGAAGCCGTGTAAGACTTCTGGCCATCGATGGGTTTTCATCATTCTGCGCATGGATCTCAATGGGGACTAATAGAATAAAAAAACCGCAAATCCCAAAAATTATTTTTGTAGTTTTTACTAACATAGTTTCAGTTGTGTAGATTGCCATGATCTTGAATGCAAGCCAATATAACCATAGTTTTTTGAATACTACAGATTATCAAATTCTTTTAGCTAACCATTGCACTAAATTATTCCAAAATACCGGATAATATTTCCATGCCAGAAAAGCACGGGGGCCCCAATGAGGGGCGCAATCGGAGGCGAAAGCTGCAGAACGGCCTTTGCCGGTTTCCAAGACACTTAATAACGGATCATCGGTATCAAATGTCAGCAAAGAAGAGGCTTCGGGTTTTAAAAGTAACTTGTTATACCCTAAAAAGAACGGCCATCTCGATGAAACGCCTTTTAAAATAGCGTGTTTTGCTTGTACCGCTCGGGGCACTACACCCTCCGGTTTTTCTTCTCGATCATCATGGGGTAAACAGTTCACTGGCAATACTTCTTCCAAGGGCGAACCATAGTATTTAGCGCGACCATCAATGCCAGCAAACGACATCCAGCCACCTACCATCAATAGCCCGCCACCACCAAGTACATATTCTTTTAAACTCTGTAGGCGGTTAGGTCTACGCACTGATTTGCTAAGCACTTCCGGATGGAAAAGGAGCGAATTGGCACCTACATCACTTAGAATAATAACATCAAATTTTTTTAGATCGGATACCGTTTCTGGGAATTGGGTATTCACCTTGCAGGTCTTGATCCACGTAACTTTGTTTCTGTATTTCTCAAGAGCATTGACTAGGTGTTGTCCATCTTCTTTGTATTGATTAACACCGAAGTAATCGAAGCCCTTAATTTCGAACCCAGTAGCGGTTACTTGTTCTCCTGCTAATAGTATTTTAAGTGATGCCATATTTTATTTTTAGATTTCGCAATCAAATCGACTAAGTTCAAAGCGAGCAAAAAATTGTTCCTGATAATACCATTTACATAAAGTCAAAAATGGCTAATTTGAAAATAGTTTTTATCTTATACTATATGGGTACACGACGCCAAAGCCGAGAGTTAGCGCTGCAATTTCTTTACCAACAGGATGCGCGCTCAAAATACCCCAGCCCCTTGGCTGAGGCGTTGGATGAATTTTGGAATCTACAGGAATATGATAAAACCTCAAAAGGTTTCTCTGAAGATTTAATCCGTGGTGTTTCGGAACATCACGAAGCGATTGATACAAAAATTAAAGCGTACACTGAAAACTGGGAATTCCATCGGATTGCTGTGGTCGATCGAAATATTTTACGGCTAGCTATTTACGAACTCCTTTATCGGAATGATATTCCCCCGGTAGTTTCGATTAACGAAGCTATAGAGCTTGCCAAAAAGTTCTCGACAGAAGATTCGGGGCGTTTTGTAAATGGTGTTCTTGATCGGGTTAAAAAAGATCTTTCTCGACCGTTGCGAACACCTATGAAACATGAATAGATCTTAGCAGGGCGTTAAAAAACCATGAAAGCTGATTTACACTTACACACCTACTATTCGGACGGAACAGAATCTCCCGCTGAACTTCTTGAACGGGCTGCCTCCCTTCAATTCGATGTGGTGGCGGTAACAGATCACGATACCATTGAAGGCATTTCAGAAGCATTGGAAACAGGGCACCGTCTGGGAATTCAAGTGGTTCCTGGGGTAGAAATCACCGCAAGTTTTCATGATCAAGAATTGCATCTACTGGCTTATTTCTGTCCAGAAAGCGGCAAGGATTTAGGATGGAATGCCACCGAACTTATTCAGCAACTTGAACAACATATACAGCATCGTCTTGAGCGTGTGAAAAAAATGGTTCAACGCCTTAATACACTTGGCATTTCGATCGCTATAGAAGACGTGCTTGAGCAGACAACCAGCAGGACGAATTCTGGAGGGGCACCTCCAAAGACAGTGGCGCTAGGTCGCCCCCATGTTGCCGCTGCCTTAGTAGCCCGAAAACATGTTTCGAGTATTGATAAGGCATTTACCGAGTTTCTTAAGAAAGGCCGCCCAGCTTGGGTAGATAAAAAACGTGCAGATGCTAGAGAAGTGATTAACTTGATTCACCGATTGAAGGGGATTGTGATATTAGCCCATCCCGGGTTATTACATGATGAAAAAATCTCGATCCAACTTCTTGAAGAAGGAATTGATGGAGTAGAAGTTTATCATACACGACATACACTCCACGAATTAGTACACTATCGAAACTTGGCACAAGATCACGGGCTTCTCATTACAGGCGGGTCAGATTGCCACGGGATGCTTAAAGGCCAACCGCTTATGGGAAAAGTTGAATTGAATGGAGAGGATTTGGAACGATTCCTAACACGACTGGATGCTGTCGGAATTCGAGATCTTCAGTAGCAAGCTTGATGCTGCATAGAATGGGAATTTTGTTCCGTTGACCCCATACCACTTTTTTCCGTCGTTCCATTAACTTTCTCTACTATGATATAGCAGGACTGCAGGAGAGATGATTATTGAAGATGTTTCTCTAAAAAACCAAAGGCATCTTGGTCGGCTTCTTTAAGAGCAGGAATATTTTGCCGCGCAAACCAAAAATAATGTGGAGCGTGACGGTAAAGTTTAAATTGGCAGTTTTTGCCCGCTTTTACCAAGGCATCGTACATAATTACACAATGAGGAAGATAAATTCCATCGCCACTCATAATTAGAAAGGGCGAGTCGATTTGCGATGCCATGGAATGAGCAGAGGCTTTTTCGTAAGCTTCAGGGACTTCATGAGGCATCCCACCCATCCGCATACGAAATTCATCCCATAAATCGATATCCATTTTAATGGGAGGGTCCAATAGTTTAGGAAGATTTTCAGCTACTCGATTAACCAGAACTTGGTAGCCGTAAGCAAAGTCTGTTCCAGCTTCTTCTGTAATAATACAAGCTGGTTTAATTCGTGTTGCTGCAAGGGTAGCATTAACACCACCATGCGACCCTCCCACTAGAGCCACTCGCTTATTATCTATCACTGGGTGATTACAAAAGAATTCATATGCAGCGAGGGTATCCTCAACCTCTAAGTGTCCCAATGAAGGATGGCGATAATCACTCGCCATTACAGCGTACCCTTTTGAAAGTAAAATTCGCCCATTGGTGTTTTCATTGACAATGGAGTCTTTAAGTTTCTCTCCTGTATGCCCTCCCATTCCACCGTGGATGATCATAATTCCAGGGAAAGGAGGTTTACTTTCTGGAAAAGCTAAGGCTGCCTTACATGCTTTTCCATCTCTAGCAATAATATCTACAATCTCCGTTTTCATTATTTTGCTCGTCTTATTTTAACTCTATCATCATTTGGTAGTTATCCAAAATAATCTCTATTGAGAAGTAATCGGTCAAGGCTTTCCTACGAAAATCCAGTTGAGATACTGGAACAACAAAATTGTCAAATAGTTTCGGATTCTCAATTCTAACCATCAGTTTACCGATAAGGAAAATAACATCATGATGGCAAATGCATGAGGATTATTTGGCCATCTTGCATATGAACAATTTGGCTAGCGGCAACCGCAACTTCCTGTGAATGTGTAACAAGAAGCAAGGTAAGTTGATGGACTCGATGCAAATCTTTAAGGATGGTTAATACCATCGCCGAATTGGCCGAATCCAAATTGCCGGTTGGTTCATCCGCAAGAACAAGTTGGGGATGATGTACAAGTGCGCGGACAATGGCTACTCGTTGTTGTTCGCCGCCGGAAAGCTCGGTTGGCAAATGAGAGGATTTACTCCGCAGTCCAACTTCGTCTAATAATTGCATGGATCGCGATTCCGATTCAGTGGGCGAAATGCCCAGTAACCGGAGGGGTAGACATACATTTTCAAGGGCAGTGAGCTGGGGTAAAAGATTAAAAAATTGAAAGATAATCCCCACTTTCTCACGACGAAAAAGACTTAAACTTCGTTCATTCATTTTGTGCAAAGGTTGATCGGCAACCCATATCTCACCGGAAGATGGGGCATCAAGTCCTCCTGCAATATGGAGTAATGTGCTTTTCCCACAACCGCTAGGGCCCATTACGGCGATAAATTGGCCGCTGGCAATTTCTAGCGAAACATTTCGTAAAGCGTGAACGATTCTCTCATCCTCATTTTTGGAAGAGGAAGGGGCTGTATAATCCTTAGAAGCTTGAACCAAACGAATCATAGGTTAGCTATAGGCTATCAGCTATAAGCTGCAAGTATTAACAATAGTTGTTTTTAGATTGACTCGAACCACCTCTTTCGAGGCAAACTGAAATATGCAGCGGTTTAATTTCGAAAATCTAAAAAAAATTTATCACCAGCCTTTCTTCGATCTGGTCCAGCAAGCACGTGCGGTTTATCAAGCGCATTGGAAAGAGGAGTCCATACAGCTTTGCACACTCTTAAGTATTAAAACAGGAGGGTGCAGTGAGGATTGCGGCTATTGTGCTCAAAGCGCGCATTATTCTACCGGTGTGCAATCGGAAAGATTGATGTCCACAGAATCGATTATGGAAATCGCGCAAAAAGCTAAAGCCAATGGCGCTTCACGATTTTGTATGGGCGCAGCCTGGAAAGGAATTCATGAAGAAAGTCCTCACTTCGAATCTATCCTCGAAACGGTTCGGCAAGTGAGCTCTCTTGGAATGGAAGTCTGTGTAACCCTCGGTCATCTTACCGAAGGTGCTGCACGTGCCTTAAAAACAGCGGGCGTAACGGCTTATAACCACAATATCGATACAAGCCCTGAATATTATCCGAAGATTATTACTACCCACACTTTCCAAGATCGTTTAGAAACCATCGATCATGTACAGAAAGCTGGTATTTCTCTTTGTTGCGGCGGAATTATTGGAATGGGCGAAAGCCAGGAAGATCGTTTAAAAATGTTAGAGGTTTTAGCTAATCTTGATCCATTGCCTGAAAGTGTGCCGATTAATTGTTTATCACCGATTGCAGGGACACTATTAGAGGAGCAACCGTCAGTGGATGTTTTTGAACTTGTCCGACTGATTGCAACGGCACGCATTGCAATTCCTAAAGCGCGTGTTCGGCTTTCGGCGGGTAGAACTCGGCTTTCGCGCGAAGCCCAAGCACTTTGTTTCTTTGCTGGTGCCAACTCTATTTTTTATGGTGATAAATTACTCACCACGAAAAATCCAGGTCCAAATGAAGATCTCCAATTACTTTCAGAATTAAATTTGTATTCTAAATGAGTTAACCGGCTCTCATGTCGTCCTCGAAACAAAAGTCTACTTCCGGTGAGGCTGGTCAGTTTAGGACAACCCATTGGAGTGTGGTTCTAAAAGCTGCTCAAACAAAATTGCCGGAGGCCGACCAAGCTTTATCGATTCTTTGTCAAAATTATTGGTATCCTCTTTACGCTTTTATTCGGCGGCAGGGTTACAGCCCCCATGATGCCCAAGATTTGGCCCAAGGATTTTTTGCTAGGTTCTTAGAGAAAAAAGATTTTAAGGTTGCTGATCGTGCTAAAGGAAGATTTCGCTCTTTTTTATTGGCCTCCCTCAAACATTTCTTGGCAAACGAGCATGACCGTGCCATGGCCCAAAAACGCGGTGGGAAGTACAGCTTTGTTTCGCTTGATGAAGAAACTGCTGAAAGTCGTTATCGATTGGAGCCTAGTGCGGAGCTCTCTGCCGAGAAGATCTTCGAAAGACGCTGGGCCTTAACTCTTCTCGAAAATGTTTTGGAGCAACTGCGAGAAGAATTTGTTAGCGAAGGTAAACTAGAACTTTTTGAAGAACTGAAAACATTTTTATCCGGTGGAAAAGATTCTGGTTCGTATGCCCAAGTAGCCGAACGGTTGGGTATTAGCGAAGGCGCGGTAAAAGTTGCAGTCCATCGAATGCGCCAAAGATACCGCAAGCTTTTACGCTCAGAAATTGCCAAAACAGTGGATGATCCAAGCGAAATTGATACTGAACTCCGCCATTTATTTTCTGTGATGAGCCTGTGAATCTTAATTATTCAGTTCCCCCTTTCGTCATTCCGAGCATAGGTAGGAATCAGATAATCAGATATCACTTGATTTTCTGTGAGAAATCGTTGATGGTGAGTGCATGAAGACAATGACTGTAACAGAAGTGGCTCGAAACTTTCGAGAAGTTGTAGATGATGTTGAGTTTAAAGGTGAAGAAATCGTTTTGGTTCGTAATCATCATGAAGTCGCTAAAATTTTACCGGGATCGGCTCATCAAAATGCTCTAGAAGCTATGGCGGATTTGCACCACACCCTTTCGGACGATGCGGCGAAAACATGGGTTGAGGATAGTCGAAGGTCTTCATCTCCAAAAGCTCGTCTTAATCAATTGCGTAATCCATGGGGTTCTTGATTGATACGGGTATTTGGGTAGCCGTGGAGCGCGGGGTTTTGGCGCCTGCCGATGTTGCTGCGATCACAAAAACAGAATCCATTTTTCTTTCTCCAGTAACCATTGCTGAACTTCAGTACGGCGCTGAAATGGCTGCAAATCCAAGTATTCGTCAAAAACGATTGGTGGCTCTCAAACGACTTAAGCGTAAACCCATGCTTCGGATTGATAGCGAAACAGGAGAAATTTTCGGATCCCTGGCAGCCCAACTTTCACGGGGTAGAGGTCACATTTTCCGAGTCCAAGATTTATGGCTTGCAGCTCAAACGATTCAACATGGCTACCGTTTCTTGACCTTTAATAAAAAAGATTTTGAGGATATCCCCGGTCTGGATTTAGTTGTGATGCCATCGCCAAAGATTCTGTAATTTCTGGTTTAATTGAGCCCGCTAAATACTTTGAAAACTCCAAAAGTGTGAGGATTAAAACGGATCCTCGCCACTTACAGCAATTCTAGTTAATAAGATAATTTCACCCCCACTTTTTCTCCCCCTTGGCAAGGGGGAGATAGAGGGGGTCTAAAAATATGGAAACGATATCACTTCTTTTCCCAATTTTTCCTGTAACCTTTTGGATAATTTGCTTCTGTAAGAGGTAAGAGCGATTGGTGTTTAATGAAAATGATGAATACATGGCAGGGTGTTTTTCAGCGTGATTCCCGTTGTAGGGACACAACGGGCTACCTTATTTTGGTAGACGGTATCTTGCAATTACCCACAACCCCTACGGCCGCGAAGGGACTTAGGCCGTCTACCACTGGTAGTCCGTCGCGTCCCGGCGACGGAAAGATATTATTCAACCCAAATTTTGCAGAAGGCAGCACATTCTCTAATTTTTAAACCATGCCATCAACAACTAAAATATGTCCACAATGCGGCATGGCCTTACCAGCCGATGCGCCGGAAGGGCTTTGCCCAAAGTGCCTTTTCCAAGCTGGTGAGAAAACTACCGGCTATCAAGGTACAAGCGCAGAACGTGAATCCAAAAAATTTACCCCGCCTTCTCCTCAAGAACTGGCTAAACACTTTCCGCAACTGGAAATTACCGAGCTCTTAGGTCAAGGTGGCATGGGCGCGGTCTATAAGGCGCGCCAAACAGCGCTCGATCGGTGGGTAGCTCTCAAAATTCTTCCGCCGGAAACACACGATCCTGCCTTTGCCGAACGCTTTACTCGCGAAGCCCGGGCTTTAGCTAAGCTCAACCATCCCAATATCGTTAGCGTCTATGAATCGGGAGAAAAAGATGGGTTTTATTATTTTATCATGGAATTTGTGGATGGAGTAAACCTTCGGCAAATGCTGCGTTCCGGTAAACTCTCGCCTCGCGAAGCTTTGGCGATTATCCCGGAAATCTGTAATGCCTTGCAATATGCGCATGATGAAGGCGTGGTGCATCGCGATATTAAACCGGAAAACATCCTCATTCAGACCATTCAGACTCGCCCTGTTCCTAAGGTGGCCGATTTCG
>CAZNSF010000159.1:0-3941 GCA_964575565.1 uncultured Verrucomicrobiota bacterium
TTGGGGTTGGACTTATTTTGTTTTTAGAGCCGGATACCAGCCAAGAGGCTGGAAAGTTAATGGTTCCCTTTTATAAGTATCCTCTTATCGAAAATCTTGGATTTTTTTCATTTGGGTTAGCTTGTTTAGTGATTGTAGGATCTTCTAACGCCGTAAACTTAACGGATGGCTTAGATGGTTTAGCGATTGGATGTACCATTACTGTAGCATTGGTCTATGGCCTAATCGCTTATTTGGCTTCGAATATTCATTACGCCAAATATTTACAAATTACCCATATTCCAAATGCAGGCGAACTCGCAGTGGTTTGCGCGGCATTGTTTGGAGCGTCGATGGGGTTTCTTTGGTATAATTGTCATCCTGCTCGTATTTTTATGGGAGATACCGGCTCGCTTGCCGTAGGCGGTGTGTTAGGTGTAGTGGCGCTTTGTTTAAAGCAGGAATTTCTTTTGGTGATAGTCGGCGGTGTATTTGTCATAGAAGCCTTATCTGTCATTCTTCAGGTAGCCTCTTTTAAATTTACGGGCAAAAGAATTTTTGCCATGGCTCCGATCCATCATCACTTTGAAATTAAAGGGTGGAATGAAACAACCGTCGTGGTGCGATTTTGGATCCTTTCCATTCTTTTTGCCATGATTGGGTTGAGCTCTCTCAAGCTTCGATAACAAACAAATAAAAATATTTAAACATGCGACGAAGGAAAAAAAATGGATGTGAAAGGAAAACGGTTATTGGTGGTTGGGTTTGGCGCCAGTGGCCAAGCTGCGGCCAGATTATTGGTCCTCCAAGGGGCCCATGTATTAGTAATCGATGAAGCAAAGGATGAAATTATGAAACGACGAGCACGACGCAAAAAATTCTATGGTATTCCAATTCAATTCGGAGTGGGAACTGTTCCCACAGGAAGGTTCGATGCGGCGATTCTTAGCCCAGGAATCCATCCCCATCGTGGAATTGGTTTGGATATTGCCAATCTAGATATTCCTATTTATGGAGAAGTCGAACTCGGCTCATGGTTTTGTCAATGTCCTATTGTTGCTGTGACAGGTACCAATGGTAAAACCACCACCACTGAACTTATCGAAAGAACGATTCGCGCAAATCGCAAGCGAGTTCTTCCGGCTGGTAATATTGGCAATCCTCTTTCTGAAGCCTCTCTGAAGAGCGATAAACTCGATTACCTTGCTGTGGAGATTAGTTCTTTTCAGTTAGAGACCATCGATTGTTTTAGGCCGCTTGTGAGTGTGATGATGAATATTACACCGGACCATTTGGATCGTTACATTTCGATAGAGAAATATGCTGCAGCCAAAGCGGCTATCTGGAAGAATCAATGTGGCAACGATGTTGCTATAGTAAACCTGGATACCGAACGGTATTTAGCAAAGTTAGGATTTACGCCTCCAGTGCGAACCCTACGCTATAGTACCCATGGCAAAGACGAGTCCACGGCCGTAGATCTTTGGTTTGATGGCAAATGCATAGGCGGCCCCTTGTTGAAAAAAGCTGGTATTGAAGCGCGTTTAAGCCAAACCCGATTACGCGGAGCGCATAATGCAGAAAATGTGATGGCAGCCCTCGCGGTAATTTTTTCGTTAAACCTCAATTTGGAAAAGGCGTGGAAGGCTGTTTGTGATTATCAACCACTGGCTCATCGTTTGGAAACGGTAGGCATGTTGAACGGGATAGAATTTATCAATGATTCTAAGGCAACCAATATCGATGCCATGGAAAAAGCAATCAAGACATTTACACAACCCTTAGTTCTTATCGCAGGAGGCAAAGATAAAGGGTTTGATTTTTCAGGTATAGCCCCGCTCATTCACGAAAAAGTTAAAGCATGCATTTTGATTGGTGAAGCGCGTGAGCGTATCTTTCAAACATGGAAAGATGCTGCCTCGTGTGTATTTGCCGATTCCTTAGAAGAAGCTGTTAATATTGCCGTACGCCTTGGTCAACAGGGTGAGGTTATTCTCTTTTCGCCCGGTTGCTCTAGTTACGACATGTTTGAGAATTATGAGGAACGAGGCAAGGCATTTTGCCAGACAGTTCAACAATTATTATCAAAACCATAAAAACCACCCCATCTTCCAAAAGCATTTTGGAAGACTTTTAACCAAGAAAGGAAAACTGAAAATGGAAACACCACCAGAAAACCAACCCAAACCCCAATCCTATCCGCCAGAACGAGGGCGTATATGGTTTATTGTTGTCTCTGTGTTAGCGCTGCACGCTGTTGTCTTAGGCAGTGTAGTTCTTATCCAGGGATGCAATAAAAGCGAAAAACCGCCTCTAGCAAGCGAACCATCTCATACATCAAATGTGGATGATCAACTTGCTGCAAACACGGATTTCACTTCGACCCAAACCACGTCGATGGGTCGATCACCTAATAATGATGTTCTTATTCCAGAAGAACATCTACCTAGTGGGGAACCGAGTTCAATGGTTCCTTCTACTACCCAAGTGGATATTCCTAATTATACAGTAGAAACTCCTAAAACAGTAGAACCAGCACCAACAGAAGTTTTACCAAAAGCATCTTCAACTACGAAGTATTTGGTAAAGAAGGGAGATACACTCTCCAAGATTGCTAAAAAATATTCGCTGACAGTGCAAGAGTTGACTAATGCGAATAAAGTTTCAGCTAAAACTTCCTTAAAGGTTGGCCAAAGCCTCACGATACCACCCTCTCAAAAAGTGGAAGTAACTAAAGTAGAGCAATCCACAAAAGATGTTAATGCTAAGTTGGCAAAGAAAAGCGAAGAGGCACAGCAAAATCACGTTATAAAGTCCGGAGAAACTTTATCCTCGATTGCGAAGCGATACGGAATTACGGTAGACTCCCTCGTGCGTGCGAATCATATTGCTGATCCTAAGAAGGTTCGCGTAAATCAAAAACTGGTGATTCCATCCTCCAAGATAGCTAATGAAAAACCCGGTCTTCAACAGGAACAAAATTTACAACCTCCCATTATGGAGGAACCAGTACGGTTGGGGCGTCAAGTAGCTGGCATTTGAAGCACAAGAGAAACTAAAAAATAGAAAACTAAAGTAATAACTTAAATTAAAGAAGCTTAAACGAGGTTCCTTTTTTACGCACATCTTTAAGGATTTGTAATTGATATTGAAAGTAGATTGGTAATCGTAGATTCCCATGAAACGCTATGTTTCGCCGATCTTCATCATTCTGTTACTAGTGTTGGTGCTCACAGGGCTTGGTCTTGTGATGATTGCCAGCACCACGGCACCTCTTACAGATGGATCAACGCAACTTAAGCGGCAGCTCATTTGGTTTGCTGCAGGAATTCTAGTGTTCGGTATTGTAGGTTGGGTGGATTACAAACTCTTACGCCCTTGGGCATGGATGTTTTTTGGGATAGCGTTAGTATTAAGCAGTCTCGTGTTTGTTCCTGGAATAGGTAGTCGTGTCAATGGTGCTTATCGTTGGCTTAATCTTTTTGGGTTTAAAATCCAACCATCAGAGTTTTTACGAATTGCCACAGTGTTGCTATTAGCTCATGGACTAACCAAGCACCAATCCAAAATCCGTGAATGGAAGTGGGGTTTCATTTGGCCGCTAGGAGTCATTTCCATTCCTTTGCTGATGCTAAGGTTAGAACCTGATTTGGGCACCATGGTTTTAGTAGCTGTAACAACTTTAGTAATGATGTTTATCGCAGGTGTTCGGATAGGACCTTTACTTGGGATCGGAGGGTTTGGGGCGTTGACATTTGGGGCAATGTTATGGATGTTGCCGGAACGACGAGCGCGTATTCTAGCTTTTTTGAACCCGGAAGAACATAAAGACGGCAAGTTTTTTCAAATATGGCAGGGGATCCTTGCCTTTGGTTCGGGCGGAACAGAAGGGTTAGGACTCGGTAATAGTCGACAAAAGATGGGTTCACTGCCAGAAGCGACCACCGATTCGATTTTTCCAA
>CAZNSF010000160.1:0-4867 GCA_964575565.1 uncultured Verrucomicrobiota bacterium
ACTGGCCAGGTAGAATTTTGTTTTTCTTTAAATCGAAAAAAGGCATGGATATAGCTACCTACCCCTTCAATCATTTTCTCTTTCTCTTTAGAAGTCGTTTGTTTTACAAAAGTTTCGTAAATCAGCTGATGTGCTTTTTCGTTTCGGATCTCCAATCCCATGAGCAACCCTTGTGAGAGAATAATTTTACGAACCCTTTCATCATTCATTAAACGTTGCATTGAACTAACTCGGCTTTCTACTCCGAACCATTCCAAAGCATTTCGCCATTGAGAAATAAACGACGGGTTTTCCTCAACAAGTTCTTCCGCTTCAGGAATCATATCCTTTGCTTGATAATAGCCCACAACTTGTAACACCATAGCATTGGCATCGGCATTCGAAAACAATTGAACCGTTGATTGCTTTAAAAGTTCTGAAATAACTTCTGAAGCTGCTTGAATGGCATCAGCGCGATAAGTTCCGGGTGAAAACTTTTCGAGATTGCGTGCTGCAAGAAAGACTTCTGCTCCGGATGGCGTACTTTGCAGCACCTTTAAGCTTGTCGCCTTCGATATTGGATTATTCATATCATAAAGAGTAGCAAGCATAGCAGAACGGAGAGATGGAAAATGGAAGTCGTATAAATCGAGGCCTAAGTCTGGATTAAGATCAAAATCCTCCTGTGTTTGAAGAAATTCTTGAATAGCTTTCGAGCCGTCTTCCCCTAGCTCCTGGAGTTTTTCGAGACGCATTCTAGTGATACGGTTCACAAGTTTTTCAGGTCCTGAACCTTCGATTTCGGCTACAAGATCTCGAATAATTTCTCTAGCAGTCTCAAAAGCCTCCCGATGTTTTCCCTCCTCCAACGCGATATCCAAAGATGGATCTAAAATCTTTTTGGGTGAGGACGGGGAACCCCTGACAGGCGAAGGAGCATGTGATTCATTACGTTTTTGAAGATGCCTATCCTCTGATACTTCCTTCTTTGATTCTTGTTTTAAAATGGATGTGAGTTGGTTTAGTCTTACTCGGAATATCCCCCACCCCATTCCAAGCCCAACAAGCACGGCTAAAAGCGTTGCTAGTAATATTACTTTATAAAAGGGTTTACTCATAAGCAATCACACTTTGCTAGTAATCCTTATTTATAACCCTGACGGTTTGTCATTGCGATCCCCAGAATGTTTTCTGGGGAAAAGCAATCTCAAAATATTGTTTGTGAGATCGCCACAGCTCTGTACGGCCTCATGATGACACCTCCTACAAATAAGGCTCTTATTCTGAACCAGCTTTTTTACGTTTTTCTCTATACTCTTTAAGATATTTATCCGCATCGGCAACAAATATACATTGGCCTCCGATAAAAGCAATATTACCTCCTTTCCCTGCTTCTCCGTGGTGAGAGACATGCTGGTTTTTTTTCTCAATAATGAGTGGAGTATCGGAATCATCAGAATCCTTCAAATTTTTAGAAAAAAACATATAAGACGATTCTCGATCCACATTTTCAGCTGTGATAACCGTTACTGGATTGGGGTCAGCGGGACAAAGAAATATCTCACTTGGAGCCAAATAATTACCAGAGAATAGGTCCGAAAAACTATTTGGAATTTTATCATTATCCAGCGCATATTGTTTACAGGCGAGCGCGATCTGCCTCATATTATGAGCACATATAATATTATGCCGCACTTCTACGCGTGTCAGTGGTTTATCAGTCGCATCTTGAACATTGGGCTTATCTTGGATGTTATCACCCTGACTAGTAACAGTTTCTTGTTTTACAGGCACTGATGTTTCTTTCACTACAGACACTGGCTTAGTAGAAGTATTTTTGCCCTCAACATGAGTTTGTACTTGAGAAACATTCTGGTCTTGTGCAACTGTCTCTCTCCCCAGTAAAAACTGATATGTCGAAACTCCTATTGCGGTACTTACCCCAATAAATACAATGGAGGCGATTGTTATAACTTTTAATTTTTCAATAAACATAGCTTTCATAGTTCCTTTCGTTAGTAAAGCTACCTTCGAAGAAATCACTCCTCCAGCAGCTAGATTTCCAGCTACAACAACCGTTGCAGCTTTTGTTGTTAAACTAATAAATGTATCCGATACAGTTGCTGATACATTTTCCGATAAAAGTGCGCCCAGCATAAGACCCGATAAAGCTACTCCTTGGCGGGTAAGCCGTTTTTGTAATATCAATTTTCCACGACTAAGTTGAGCTGATACAGTACCAGCGTTTAAGCCTAAATGTCTGGCAACCTCTTCAATGGTTCTACCTTCTAAATGGTGTAAGATGATGGGTAACCGATACTTTTCAGGCAAGGCATCGAGTTCGGTATCGATAAGCTGTTTCAGTTCCTCTTTTTCAGGAGCATTTTGTAAACTGTTTCTGTGGGATATAGATTCAATCATACTTTTAGCCTCCTCTTGGCGGATTTTTCGTAACCCTTCGCTTTCTCTTGCCCGGAGGGAAACGTACCGAGCTACATGATGCAGCCAACCACCGATTGATTGACGCCGGCACAATGTTTTTGCCTTGCCAGCAAGAGTAAGAAAGACAGCTTGCGCAGCATCTTCAGCATCATGCTCATTACCGATTGTAGAACGGCAAACAGCTAAAACCATGCCGCCATGGCGTCGAACAAGCTCTTCAAATGAAGCTTCTTTGCCGCTCGAAATAAATTCATTCAATAACTCACCATCATTTTTCATAGTCAAGCTTTATTAGATGCAATTAGTCTATCTAACTATACACTCCATCAAAACCCAAAAACCCATGCATTTATTTTAAAATTTTTAAATACCACAAAGTTTCTATCCCTTGTCGTTATTACCTTGTAATGGTACGATCTCACAACTTTAGTAGAAAAACCAACATGCAAAGTATTCAAACCCATCTTCAAAAGAATCAAAAACGCTTTATTCAAGAGCTTTGTGAGTATGTGCGTTTTCCAAGTATCTCCACCCAACCCAAACACCAAAAAGATATCCACGCGTGCGCTAAATGGATACAAACACATTGTCAAAAAATTGGTTTAATAAGTTCTATACGTCCAACAAATGGTAACCCTGTAGTGATTGCCAAAACTCCAAAATCAAAAAGTAAACACTGTCCACGTTTCTTAATCTACGGCCATTACGATGTACAACCTCCAGAGCCTTTTGAACTTTGGCATTCACCTCCCTTCGAGCCGCGTATCAAAGGTCGCTCTCTTTTTGCCCGTGGCGCAAGTGATAATAAAGGCGAACATTTTGCGCATCTTAAAGCGATTGAGGCTTATTTAAAAACTGAAACCCCATTACCCTGTGATTTAATCTTTTTAATTGAAGGCGAAGAAGAAATTGGCAGCCCAAATCTGGCCAGTTTTTTAAAAAAGCATCGCTCTGAATTGCAGTGTAATGCCGTAATTATTTCGGATAATACAATTCCAAGTTTAAAGCATCCTGCCTTAGGATATGCATTGCGTGGGATAGCTGCTTTAGAAATTAAAATCTGGGGGCCTTCGCGCGATTTGCATTCCGGCATCTACGGTGGGTCGGTGGATAATCCAGCCCTAGTTCTGTGCCAAATATTTGCCAAGCTTCGTGATAAAAATGGCCGAATTACTGTTCCTGGATTTTACGACGATGTCCAACCGCTTACAACTTGGGAGCGCAAAGAGCTTGCTCGGATTCCATATAGTAAAGGCGCCTATCAAAAATTTCTTGGTGTAAGAGAACTTTTTGGTGAGTGTGGGTTTACCTCCCTAGAACAACGTACTGCACGCCCTACTTTCGAAATCAATGGACTCACAAGTGGTTACCAAGGCGAAGGCACTAAAACCATTATTCCCGCTTGGGCAAGCGCTAAAATTACCTGCCGCCTTGTGCCTAACCAGAGTCCAAAGAAAATCACCCAATTAATTCAACAATACTTAGAACGCATTTGTCCGCCTACAGTACGGATGGAAATTAAGCATGGGCACCATAGCGAACCTTATTTTGTTTCGCCAAGAAGCGCCTTGGCGGAGGCTGCGTTACGCGCTTTAAGAAGCGCCTTTGGATATAAACCCATTTTGATGCGCGAAGGGGGGTCCATTCCCGTTACAACTGATTTTAAAAAAATCCTTAAGGCTGACACTCTTTTATTAGGTCTTGCTTTGCCCGATGATAATCTTCATTCGCCCAACGAAAAATTTAGTCTCGATTGTTTTGCTAAAGGTATGCAAATGAGCGCTTATCTCTGGCAGGAGTTAGTAAAGGCTAAAAACCATGAATAAAATTGCCTTACTCTTCTCTGGTCAAGGAGCGCAATTTGTCGGAATGGGCAAAGAGTTCTTTGAACAATCCGAACCAGCGCGCGCTGTTTTTAAAAAAGCAGATGCCATTTTAGGAGTTCCCCTTAGCAGAGTTTGTTTCGAAGGACCGGAAGTTGACCTTACCCAAACCTCATGGTGCCAGCCTGCAATCTTTACTCATAGCATAGCTGCATTTGCAGCGCTTCGAGAGAAAAAACCTGATTTTCAATTCTATGCTGCAGCGGGGCTTTCTCTTGGTGAATTTACCGCTTTAACAGCCGCTAGCTGGCTAAGTTTTGAAGATGGCCTTAAAATAGTTCGTCGACGCGGTGAATTGATGCAAGAAGCTTGCGAAACAACCCAAGGCGCCATGGCTTCGATTATGGGGATGGAATTAGAGCCTTTGCAAAAAGTATGCGAAGAATCTGGGGTTGATGTGGCTAATTTAAATTGTCCAGGTCAAATTGTAATTTCTGGCGATAAAACCGCTATTGATCGCGCCATTACTCTAGCAAAAGAACATGGTGCAAAGCGCACTATCCCCTTAACTGTTGCAGGTGCTTATCACTCACGCCTCATGAAATCAGGTGCCACAGAATTTG
>CAZNSF010000161.1:0-3955 GCA_964575565.1 uncultured Verrucomicrobiota bacterium
CGCAAACACGAGCGGGATCTTTAAAAAATGGCTACCAAAGTACTCGATAGCTGGGCGCTGATGGCGTTTTTCAATGATGAACCGGCCGCTGAAGAAGTTGAAAAGCTTCTCATCAAGGCGAACTCTGGTGGGCACAAACTCCTGATGTGCGTGATCAACTGGGGCGAAATCTATTACTCCATTATGCGTGGTGTATCGCAAGAAGTAGCGGAACAAAAAGCGCGTGAAGTTGCTGGCATGCCAATCGAGCTTGTATCTGTCGGTAGCGATCTCGATTTAGTGCGACAGGCCGCGATTTTCAAAGCGACCAAGAAACTTGGCTACACGGATTGTTTCGCAGCAGCTTTGGCAAAAATTCGAAATGCTGAATTAGTGACAGGTGATAGAGATTTTAAAACTGTAGAGAGTGAAATTAAACTTGGATGGCTCAAGTGAATGCACAGACAGCAAGGCTAAGACAATATGATAAAAATTGGGCGACCCTTTTCACGCTAAGCTATTACCCCTTTTCTCTATCCCTGATTAGCAATAGCTCGGATTCGTTCTAAAACCATAGGGATTCGTTGGCGGCTAGCTAGATCAGCAGGGAAATGTCCTGCAAATGCATCGTTAAAATTTGGGGCCTGGATAATGTTTGTGAAGGCATCAGCTAAATACCTACGCAGAACGTTAGAACTCTTTCCAACCTCATCCACCATCGATGCGCATCCATCTATAAGAGTAACCATATCTTCAATGTCCGGGCTTCCATAAAAGTCACCGTTTCCACGATCTTTGAATGCTTCCAGTTTTGTTGCTAAGAAGTAAGGAGGTGTAACTACCTTTACAGAAATATTTTTAGCGATAGTTTTTTCTCGAGCTGTGTTGAGGGCTTCTGCAAGCCAGCGGGAGTTCATCCCAAGAACCTTTTGGTCAATGGGCATGATATCCACTTTACAAGACCCAATTTCCCAACGACAAATCGGCGCTCCTTTTCCCATATCATGTTGAAATCCATGCTTACGGAGACGCTCATCCAGTTTTGCCATTTCAAAAGGCGTTGTTACTTTAATAATTATATCAACATCTTTGGTGGGACGAAAATCCATGAGTTCTGGATTATCCACCAAAAGGCAAACGGCCGCGCCACCCAGAAACGCAAAAGGGATATCTATAGGTTCAAGCCGTAGAGCAACGATCTCGATAGATTCAAGCAGTTCCACCAAAATCCTCCTGAATTCTTTTGATCAGTTCGGTCTCTGCCAACTTGCGTTCGCGCGCGCGACCGGAACGAATGGCATCTACTAAGGCCAGAAGCTCATAAAGTTTCCGATTCTTTCGGGCAATGCGTGGCACGGATGGATGAAGTGGTTCAAGCGCATAACCTTTAACTTTTCCATCTGGATCAGGCCAAACCGGAGGGATATCATCTTTAGCAATTTGACCGGCTAAAGGAGGCGCTGCGTAAGAAGTCGGAACTCCGCGTGTAGGAGCACCGCGCTTAGCTGGGAACGCGTATTTAACTCCGTGCAGCAAGTACTCTAGAAGGGCGGCTGGCCGTGGACGGCGTTTTTCTGGATCTACTAGACCAGCCTCAGCCATTCGCTGAACAGCAGCATAAACTTCCGAAGCGCTCATTCCTAAGCGTTGAGCAAGCGCAGCATAAGTAAAGGCTTTCTTATCAGCCAAAAAGCTAAGAGCCACCACAATATCAAGAGACCTTGCCAGCATGCTTATACGCTATTCGCGAATAGCGAATATTGCAAGAAAAATTTAGGGTGATGGACTTCTTTCATTATGCAGACTGGTGCGCTGGCGATTGGCGCTCTCTTCCTTTTTCTAGTGCTCTGGTGCTCTTTATCCTTAAAACAGCATTTCTTGATCAACTGCTTTTGGACGCAATCGGGCAAAATTTAAGATTTCGCCCCTTCCTTTAGTGGTCTCTCGTCCAATTGACCAATTCTTTTATCAAAAACTAATGTATATGGGGATTGATAAACATTAAGCGCGATTGAATTTGGATTGATGATAAAAATTGGCCTGACACGTTTTACGTTTTACTGAAAAATTCCAATGTGTCCAGTAACTTTGGTAAGCATACGAACACTCACGACTTATCTATATTCTTATACTTTTTCTATAACATTCTCAAAGGTCGCATGATAATCTTTCGAACTTAAAACAGTATCATAAAGACCAACATCTTCACCTTCATGTTTGTTGATGCCGGTATAGTTCAAGCTGGAATCTTCATACCGTTTGAATTTAAAGACTGCGTCGTTCATCAACGCGCTATTAAACACTCCAAGGCTGACGAGTAACTCGAAGTCTTTCACGGTCAAGCCAGTAACTTTCTTAAAGAGTCCGGGTTCAAGTTGAGTAATAACATCTTTTAAGCTTCTCTCTCGATAATCAGTCAAATACATGAAAACTGGTACACGGGTGGCAAATTTGATGAGTTTATCCTGAATCTCTTTCCGCTTACTCTTGTATTCTTTTTCCTCGTCGGTAAGTTCTTTTTTCTCCTTGGTAGAAAGCTCTTTGTCGTTAGCTTCTTTTTTTGCCTTTTTCACTGCCTCGGACTTATTGATAATGGTTTCAATATCCTGGTTCAGATTGCGGAATCCTTCGATATTCATCAGGGCTCTCATGGCATCCTGATTATTCATCAAACGCTGTAAGGTGCTGTTATCCACATTCACGAGCAAGGCGCTTTCCCAACGTCGAGCCAATAGTGTTGCGGTCGTTCCACTCATGGCCATATCAAGGATGCCGGCAGCATCGATTTGCTTCATTGAACTTCCGTCATAAGCAAGCACGGGGAGGAAACTGATGAACTCCTCAACCTTTTTCTCCGGGTTGGACTCATTGACGTTCAATCGGCAACTGTAATCCGCAATCTGTCGCAGCGCCCGGTCTGGTGCGAAGTCAAAGACATAGCATTCCTCTTTGATGATCTGCTCCTTGTTCGGCGCGGTACTGTCCGGATTATTGATCGTCCAAGGGGACTGCACGCGGAACGCGGCTTGAAAATAGGTTTCGGGAGTAGATGAATTGCGAAGCATGAGAATACCAGTCCACGGTTTAACTGTGACCCCGGTGGTCAGTTTACCGCAAGAGAGGGTAATCGTTTTAGTTTTGAGAGGGTCATCCATTGCCTCTTGTATGGGTGGCAACGCATTTACACCGATACCGGCCTCAATGCCCGCTGCAACAATCACATGGTAATCATGATAAAACTTGTTCTGCTTCTGCTCTAAAAGGTTGCGCATGGCATGGCATGACGCGACGCTGGGCAGAAACCAAAAGGTATGTGATAAGACATTCAGCAAGCGGGCGTCCGAGTAAGGCATTGGCGGTTTTTTCGCGCCCAATTTTAGGTTGTCGATAGAGGTTTCCAGTAATCCGCCTCGTATCAAGTCCAGCCACTTTTGCACCTGATCTTGATAAACAAATTTCGCTTTATCCCCAACACCGGAAGCGGAAAAAAAGACATTCAAATCGAACTCGTCGAACTCACCTTGCATAGCGATTTCGCTGATTGAATCAGGCAGTTGATAGGTCAACAGCACCATACGGGGCAGTGAGTCATAGGGATTGTTCTCGCCTTTCCATTCCTGTTTGGCTCGTTGTTCATCCGAATACGTCCAATTAAAAATCTGTTCCTCAATAAATTCGCCTGATGCTATGGCCCTAAACGGTGTTCCAGAAAGATATAAATAGGCACCCGTCGTGATCGGCATAATCTCTTCGTCTATTGCAATATTTGAATAGCCTTCTTCTTCTAAAATAGCGCTTTCTTCCGCTAGAATTTCTTTGTCGTGTTCATTTTCAAAAAGCTCTTTGGCTTTTGTTGTCCATGAACCAAAATGATATTCATCCAAAATCACGCAATCCCAGTTGGTTACATGAACCCACTCATTCTTGGTCTTAATCCCGCCTGTGCTTTTGTTATTCCCTAAGTAATCTTGAAAAG
>CAZNSF010000162.1:0-3618 GCA_964575565.1 uncultured Verrucomicrobiota bacterium
ATTAGTGGAAAGGAGATCCTGAACTCGCCAAACACATTGCTACAACTCAAAGACTTTGTTTGTCAGTCCCAGCTTTAGCTGAGTTTCGATTTGGGATACTTAAATCAAATCGCCGATCGCAAATGGAAGATTGGTATTGGAAGAGCGTTACAGTCGTTGAAGTTCTAGGAGCTGATACTCAAACAACAGAACATTACGCCCAAATCCGCCTTTATCTTGAACGCAAAGGTGTGCGGATTCCGATGAATGATCTATGGATTGCGGCTATCGCCTTACAACACCATTTACCAATTCTTTCCCGTGATGGCCATTTTGATGTGGTGGATGGAATCAAACGCATTTCTTGGTAAAAAATGTAAAGGGTCAGTGGTTTTCTCTTTTCTAGCCGATCTTTCGCAGTTGGGGGATAATTTTCCTTTAATTTTCCTTTAAGAGGGTCAAAAACAGCAAAAGGTCTCCACTACAAATAAGCTTCTGGTTTCGTTGTTTTTGGGTTCTTGCAGATGCGTGGAGGAGGTTGTTTGGGCAGCTGGATTTGAAGTTTTTCTAATAGCAACAAATGTTCTTTTTCCGGTTTGGTATAACGAGGCATGACCAACCAGCGTCCATCGGTGGTTGGCAAACAAACATCGAGCATTTGAATGGAAGCAAATTTTTCGAGTACAGCATGGGAAGTTAAACCTGGGGCATGAGCTTCTAGGCGTTTTTTCAAGGTAATACTCAGGGCATAAGCCAAGAACGCCACAAGGATATGAGCCTCGGCTCGTTGCTGTTTTTGATGATAAATGGGGCGAATACCCAGATCACTCTTCAAACTGCGAAAAACGGCTTCGATCTGGACCAGCTGCATGTAGCGTTCCCATAACACTGCAGGATTTTCGGCTGCTAGATTGGAACGCAAAAGATAATGTCCATCGATCAATTCGGCTTCACGAAGTTTCTCCTTTTCCAGAGAGAACTCAAAGTTTTCAGGTGTGAGCGCTTGGTTAGAGGATGGGATTCGGATTTTGACAAATCGATAGGCATTTCCTGCTTTTCCCTTGGCGGCACCTAACCTTAGAAGCATCCCATCGCGGGTTCGACAGTTGCGTCGGATCGTGCGCAGCGTGCGTAATAATTGCGCAAGCTTTCTTCGTCGGATCGCGACTTCTTTGGCCCTTCGTCCATCACTTTTGGCCAATACCCATAATTCATCTTTTTGCGCCATGAGTTTAACTTCCACCGATTTCCGAATCTTTTGCCATGGCCGATCCACGAAGGACAAATGGAGAGCTCGTAATTTCGATTTGGGTGTGCCCACCAGATAGTATACCGGTGGATCGTTCGTTCGCATTTCCTGTAGGATTTCCTCCGTCGGTATCCCTCGATCCATTACCCATATCCGTTGGGCCTTGCCGTAAAGAAATTCGATTTTGGAGAGAAAACCTCTCAGCGTCTTTCGATCCGAGGTGTTTCCGGCCAGCACCTCGTAGGCAACCGGAAACCCCTCCGGTGTGATGACCAATGCCACCACGAGTTGTAAACAATCCGGTCGACCATCACGACTGTAACCTCGCTTTGCCTTCGGCATTTGTTCGCCTGTTCCCTCAATGTACGTACTGGTCAAATCGTAGAGTAACACTTCAAATTCCGTGTTGAATAGATCCTTCCAACGCTGCTTAAGAAACAGACACAGCTCATCCTTATGAGGTAAAGCGCGATCCAAACACCGATAAAGCCGATCTTTCTCAGCTACTCCAAAATCTTCCCCCAACAACTCATCCATCGCGCTACGATCAAACCATTGCCGATGAAGCCGAAATTCGCTGCCCGGATCACATAACCGATTAACCACTAACAACTCCAATACCTTTGCCCACGAGACTTCTTCACGCACATGCGGCATCTTCTCAGACCAAAATTTATCCAAATTCAACTGTTCCCACAAATAACAACCCAACCAGCAATTGCCAAAAGATCGAGGACGCTCCAGTTCCATCTCCGAGAGCTTCACCCCAATAGAATCCACCCCATCCGACGGTAAAGGACGATCCTCGGGAAACAACCGCAGCTTCATCGTCCGATCCGTTGTTTCGTCAAACACCTCTAAACTCTTTTGCCACGACTCTTTCTGCCGATCATTAATCTCACCCAAGTAAAGCACCGTCCGCTGAACCACTCGGCCTCGTCTCAATCGACGGTTCTCTACAATGCTCCAGTAGCGGTGCTCCTTGCCGTCTTTGAACCTCCGATTCCAGCGCAAAAACATAATGAAAAGATTTTTCGCATAAATCTTCTCATCCGGGAAGGGGGTAGGTCTCCACTACACGACATTTGGTGACCCTACGAAAAGTTTTACCTCCGAAACTACCCAAAAATTACGGCGAAAAAAGTCGTTTTCAGCCGTTAGCTGCGAAAGATGGGTTAGCTGCGAAAGATGGGCTAGCAAGTATTTTTTGTGATTTATAAAGTCTTCGACCGCATGCACACAAGCAACCTCCATGCCCTTAAAGGGAGGCAAACAGATTGAGGGGGATAGTTTTATGGTAACCACGTCGAACGTGGTAAAGCTTTGAAATTCTATTAAGATGCAAAGAAGAAAACAAAAGAGAATATTTCAAAAGCTACAAGCTAAGGCTTTTAAGTTTTGTATCTAATAAAGAGATGCACTTCGCAAGACACTCCTCACCGTAAGCCGATGTAGAATCTCTCGGATCTTCGCCAGAGATACCTTGAGGCCAAACCGAGCGATCCACTGAAAGTTGAGAAAGATCAACAAGATCAGGGTGGAGTGTTATCATCAGAGAAGTTTCGTTACGTGCTGCATGATCTCGTTGTGAGCACCAATCTGCTGAAAAATCGCGAGCTACACTAACTAATTTAAGTCCAAAACGTTGTTCCCACATATCTGCACAACGACCCCATATACGTCGTGAAGGGCCGTGTCCATCAGCAATCATACATTTAAATCCAACCCGTTTTGCTTGTTCAAGAATGCTTTCACAGATCTGAATAAAAAGTTCCTCACTGATCCAGTAACAACTTCCATCCAGCTGTCGGGCAGGGGTTGTTTCTACCGCGTAATCCATTCCCTGAAGCATGGTGCCACTAGATTCTAGTCGGCACCGATCGGGTCCTAGGAAAATGGGTGGGAATACGATTCCTCCCAACTGTCGTGCTGCACGTTCAAAAAGGCCTTGCGAAATTAAGGCATCACTTCCAAGTGGATTTTGCTCTCCGTGCCACTCAAGGGTGCCAAGCGGAAGATAACCTACAGGACGCTCGGCCAATCTCTTTCGAAATTCAGCAGGACGAAGGTTTAAATAACAAACACTTTCTTGCATCTTTTATACAGCATCCGAAATGGATGAAAATGTAAAGTCTTTAACAAGGAGCGGTGGGGCCGAAACGGCCATGCCATTATTTTCAGTATCATAAGCTCTTACCGACTCACCAAGAGCTTCAATATTATTTAGAACAGCTACCGGGCTTTCATTAAATCGAAAGTTTTTAATAGGCTTAGCAATTTTACCATTTTCAATCAAAAAAGTGCCATCACGTGAAAGTCCTGTAAGAAGGATAGTTCGTGGGTCAACCAGTCGGATATACCAGATTTGTGTAAGAAGAATTCCCTTTTTA
>CAZNSF010000163.1:0-5771 GCA_964575565.1 uncultured Verrucomicrobiota bacterium
TTCCTAAAATATCTCAAACCATAGGAAGAACTGGGATAAGTTGAATTTTGAAAGTATGGGAAACCACTTAATAATAAGCTCGGGCATATTATGAAAGTAGCTATCTTCCTCAGCGTGTTTTCTGTTATTGTTTCCTTTTGGCCTGAATCAAATGTACATCGAGCACGTTATAAGTTGTGAGTATGTTCAGCCCGGTGCTTGCAACTAGCGGCCACCCTACAAATAATAAACACTCCACCAAAAAGTGCATACGAAAAGGTAGGCGGAATGATGTATTTCCCACGGATGCTTGATAAAATTCGTCTCTACGCAAAAAATGAACTTAGGCCCGATTTCCATACTAATAAGATGAGGGCACTTTTACTTTTATACGTTTATACGTTTTCCAATAATCTGTTAGCGGAGATTACTTACGCCTTACTTCCGTGTAATATGCGCCGCAAAGCTCCTTGCCATTAGCATCGTAGAACCAGGTTTGCAATTGCGTCTTGCCAGCTTTCAATTTTACCGTGAACGTGGTGGCTTTATCAGTGGCAACGACGGGCTTCGATGAATCAAAGTCGGCGACGTGCAGACGGGCTTTCGTAATGGGTAGTGCGGTTCCGCCTACCCGTTGACCATCGGTCACCTTGACTGGCGGGAAGCCCGCATTGAGAGCGAGGTCTGCCTCCTTCGGGTAACGCTGCAAGGAAATCTCGTACTCCCCATCCTTCTCAACCTGCACGTTCCACGGCCCATTCTTAACTTCACCACTACGCACCTGCTTCGACTGATCACAATGAACATCTACCCAGTCGCTGGAGCAGAGTTGTACGGGATTCTCGGCCTTGTTACCCACGCTGAGATAACCGAGGTTATCCAACCCGGGCTCCACGCCGGTCCACCACTTGGTATAATGATCACGCAGTTTCTCAACAATGTCGGCGTGCTGACCGGCAATGTTCTTTGTTTGCGCGGGATCGGTGGCGAGATCATACAACTCGGTATCGTTCACCAAACGCCAGCGTCTCCACATTACGCAGGCGTCGCCCTTTGTCGGATGTTGTCTCTCTATGCGGCTGTACTGGGTGACTAGCGTACGGTCGAGAACTTTTTTCGTTGCACTGCGAAGTACGGGAGCGAGACTCACACCATCGAACAGCGATTTATCACTCGCCGTATTTTCCCCACGAGCAGGGAAGGACTTCAGGCTACTTAGTTCTATTAACGTTGGCAGCAGGTCTTGAATTTCGGTAAGGCCATCAACATCTCCGGCAGGCCGCAGCTTGCCGCTAGGCCAGCGGACGAAACATGGAACGCGATGCCCTCCTTCATACAGTTCTTGCTTGGAACCACGCATGCCGGCGTTGAACACCGGCACACCCGCGGTGCCGCCGTTGTCGGTTATGAAGATAATGATGGTGTTATCGCGTAGTCCGGACTCGATGAGCCAGGCCTCAAGCTTGCCCATGTTCTCGTCGATGTTCACAATCATGCCGAAGAAACTGGCGACGTTGTGAGGTTGGTTACGGAAGGATTCACGATACTTGTCCGGCACGAACAACGGCATATGCGCCGCATTGAGCGGTAGGTAGGTGAAGAATGGCTGCTTGTGTTCGTGCTGCGCACGCATCCACTTGATGGATTCCTCGAACCATACGTCGGTACAGTAGCCTTTCGTGTGGATGAGCGTGCCATTGTGCAAACAGTAGGGGTCGAAGTAATCGTTGTTCCAATATTCAGCCGCGGAAGTGATGCCAAAAGATTTGATCCACATCGTTTCCTGAAATCCGCGATCATTTGGCCGATAGGGGAAACTATCACCGAGATGCCACTTACCGAAGATGCCGGTACGATATCCGTTCGCCGCGAAAACATCGGCCATCGTGGGAATCTCACGTCGCAACAGCGAGCGCCCGCTACTCACGTTCATCGCGCCGTTGCGGAGGCAATCGAGGCCGGTCATTAATTGGCCGCGGGTTGGCGTGCACATCGGGGCCACGTGAAAATCGGTAAGACGAATGCTTTCGTGATGCAGCTTGTCGATATTCGGTGTCTTGATGATCGGATTGCCCTGGCAAGAAAAGTCGCCATAGCCCACGTCATCAACAAGTACAATAATGACATTGGGCTTGGAGCTCTGCTCCTGGGCGTGCGTGGCCATGATGTGGATACCAGAAATCACAATTAACAGGAAAGAAACCAGCTTTCTTCGACTAAATGAGAGGATAACTACTTTCATGGCTTTACTCCGCTCTATTTATTCGCCATGTCCGTGTAGCCACGACCGGTTAATGACACATTAGGGAATCGCATACAAGCAACCGCAAGTAATTGCAACATCACCTGAATATAGAGCAACCATTCTTCGCTGCTCGTGATTCGCTTTATTGAAAAACTATACAAAAAGCAATTCATTGAAGTAAAAAGAGTAGCCAGAGGCAGTTAGTTAGCACAAGTCTTTTTGCACACAATGAACTATATTTAAGAAAAAATTAAAGAATTTCCGCGTCTTGATGTACTCGAAGCCGACGAATTTCATATTCACAGGCTATATGACTTAAATCATTGGATTTATTCTTATTTGACACAACGGAAACCAAGATGATTAGCGCCTGTATCGGGAGCCCCTTTATCACGGCTACCCACCATGTAGCGAGCACAGTATTCGTAGGTGCATAGGAATGAACCGCCGCGATGAACACGTTTAGGCACATCTGGTTCAGTAGGATCAAAGCTTTCTATCGGACCTTGGGGATTACGGGCAATTTGCCCTGATGAGGCAAGTTGCTGATAGTAATCAGGGCGATACCAATCAGAGCACCATTCCCAGACATTACCTGTGATATCGTACAGTCCATAACCATTCGGTGGGTATTGAGCAACGGGTGCGATGCCAGCAAAGCCGTCTTCGGCAGTATCTTTCAATGGAAATTTTCCCTGCCAAATATTTGCCATCCATTTTTCATTGGGTCGAAGGTTATTGCCCCACGCGTAGAGCTCCCCTGTAAGACCGCCACGAGCAGCAAATTCCCATTCCGCTTCTGTAGGTAATCGTTTACCCGCCCATTTGGCATAGGTAACCGCATCCTCGTATGCAATATGCACCACGGGATATTTTTCCAGTCCTCGTAAGTTGCTATCGGGACCTTCGGGATGACGCCAATTCGCGCCCTTCTGGTAACGCCACCATTGGAGATAATTATCGAGCGGTACGAGAGTAGATGATCGAGTGAATACAAGCGAGCCCGCGACAAGATTAATACGGGGAACGCCAGGAAAATCCTCCACACGCGGTGTTTGTTCTGCCACTGTGATGTAGCCTGTAGCCTTTACAAACTTTTCGAATTGCTCGTTAGTAATCTCGGTTTTATCCATCCAAAATCCATCTACATAAACACGGTGGATCGGCCGCACATCAGGCATGGTGTCGTGCCCGCCGCATACACAGGCGGTGGGATCTTTCGCCCCCATTGAAAACTCGCCTCCAGAAATCCACACCATGTTTATGGGAGTATCGCGAGGTGATGGGGCATGGTTGGCAATTGTCGGACTAAAATTGGCATCAAAAGAAATCGATGAGGAGACTAAGGCTGATGGCCGGCGCATTTTTTTTGACCAAATAGCCGCACCTATGCCAAGTGCTATGACCAGAAGTCCAATAAAGATGAACCAGGAAATATTATTCCATCTTTTAACCCTTAGTAAAATCATGATAAAGCTAAAATGTAATGTCTGGGGGCTGAACGCGCTTATTTGACTAGATGGGATAGCACAATTGCATAAAGGGTTTAAATATTATAGAATGTTGCCAACATTTCTCTTTAGAAATGATTACAATACTAAGAAAAAACACAGTCTACAATCAATGAATACTACGCCCAAAAGCGCATACGAAAAGATAGGCGGGATGATGTATTTCCCACGGATGCTCGATAAGATTCGTCTCTATGCAAAAAATGAACTTAGACCCGATTTCCATGCTAACCTCGGTAAAGGAATGGATGGCTGGTGTACCGATTTTCTTCATATCGCCTATTCCGATCTCAAGAATCATGTACTAGAAGGCGGAACCGATGAGGAAATTTTACAGTGGTGCTTTGAGAAGGGTAAAAAGCCGAACGATACGGATCTTCTAATCTGGAGCCATTTTATCACAAAGTTGGGATGGAATGATATGGTGACACCCCTTCTCCAGAAACGGAAACGAGAAAGCGGCTTTGCTGATAAAAGCGACATCGTTACAATGATTGATTACTTTGAAGTCGATGAAGGCCGAAAACCTTGAGATGTCTAGTAAATAAAAAGTGTTACCCATTAGCGCAACAGGCCGACCTGATATATTAAGAGCTTAACTCTCCGCTCGAAAATCACGAAAGTCTGATATTTTGTTTCGACTGAGCTTTGATAAGAGAGGAAACTACTTCAAACAAGTTGCTTTTTCGTAAATTATTGAGGTCTGGATCTTTTTGGAGCCAATTCCAATCTTGGTAACCAAAACGAATGGCTTTGGTAAGCGCTTCTACGGATTCTTTGAGACGTCCCAATAAAGATAAACTACATGCCAAATTGTAATATACCAAGGGATCTTCAGGCGATAAACGCGCAAGTTCCAAATCTACTTCTAATCCTTTTTCCAAACGACCCACGCGGGTATAATCATCTCCAAGCACTTTAAGGATTTCTTCGTTTTGAGGCATACGTTTCCGTAAGCCTTCTAAAAATGAGATTTCTACAGATAAATTACCCGTTTCAGATTTTTTCATATATTTTCTAGTTACTAAAATCTACACGTTTTTTAGCACAATGCCACGGCGAATGAAGGTTGGGCGATCTAAATCTTCGCCATTAACTACTGTTCGTTCGACCCGTTCAAAGAGGCCGCGAGTAATTTCATCTAATTTCAAGGTTTCCTGCTTTGGGTTATTGCCAATGAATTCATAGGCACCCACTTTTTTCTTAGAATCGCGAGGTGTAGATAATTCTTCAACAAAAAACCCTTCGGATGTATCTTGAACCATGCTTTCGGGTTTCTCTTTGGATTTTTCTAAATCCGATATTTTCTTCGAAGAGGGAGCCGTAATATTTTTTATAGGAATAGGCTCACCTGTGGATGCAATGATTACTATCGTAAGCCGGTCTACATAATTTTCATCTACAATAATTCCCTGTTTACAAGCTGCCTCTGGGCCAACCTTTTGGTGGAGGTGAGACATGAGTCGTTGCATTTGCAACATGGTAAAGTCCGGTCCGTGGGTAACACCTAAGAGCACACTTTTCGCTTTGGAAAGAATGTGAGAATGATTTAGGAGAGGGCTAGAAAGAGCATTTTCCAATGCTTTCTCCATTTTTTTCTCACCCACTCCTTCGCCAAATCCAAACAACGTTTCGCCATTACGTCGGTGTAATACGGTAGAGAGATCTGCAAAATCAATGTTGATAAGGCCGGTGCGAGAGAGCATCTGCCATATTTTGCGCACACCGTTACTCAAGAATTCATCTGTTGGGCGAAAGGCATCCAATACGCTCGTTTTTTCGTTTGCAAGCGCCAGGAGTTTATCATTAGGAATACAAATGACTGCATCGGCAGATTCTTGCATTACCATAAGACCTTGCCGTGCCACTTCCATACGGTGTTTCCCTTCGTGCGTAAAAGGAAGGGTAATCAGTGCAAGGACAAGAGCTCCTTCTTCGCGTGCGGTTCGAGCAATGACTGGGCCTGCGCCAGTGCCAGTGCCTCCTCCCATGCCTGCAGCTACAAAAATGAGGTCGTATCCTTCGAGAAGATCTCG
>CAZNSF010000164.1:0-3517 GCA_964575565.1 uncultured Verrucomicrobiota bacterium
CTAAAGCGATAGTTCCTGTAGTTCCAAAAATAGAAATAGCCAGTAGATTCATAGAGGGATTTATTTAAAGGGTGAAGGTTGAGAAATATTTTTAAGCAAATTCGACATAAAATTGTGAGCCGACCGTGCGAGTGATTTTTACGGTTTGACCATTGGTAACTGCTGCCCCTTTTTCACAACGAGCTGGTGCGGTGTAGCGCACGCCGGCTTGTACATAAGCAATTTCACCAACTCCATTTTCTGGGATGGGAGTAATAACCGTAGCCGTTTGCCCAATTAAGGTAGCTATATGAGATTCACTAGAACTTTGGGTTTTACTAAAAATAGCTTCAAGTAATAAAAAAACTAAGACCGCCATTCCAAGTCCTCCGACAAGAGCTAAAGGGGCGCTTATCCAAGGACTTTGGGTTGCTTCGATTCTATTAAAGATAAGGCCAAACCCTCCAAAAGCAGTGATAAAACATGCAATAATCGTGGGACTAAATGGAGAAATCCCTGGCATACCCGTATGATCAAACCCGGTATCTACATGACCACCAGTTCCGATATCGGTGTGGGCATCCATACCATGCCCGCCAAATAAATGGCTCCCAACAGCGCTGATCAATGTGAATAATAGGCCGATTAAAAAGCAGGCTAAATAAACCATGAAATCCATAAATTCTTATTTGGTTAATCGTTTGTCTTAGTGTGTAATCATTAAATCGGGATAAAAAATACCAAAGTACGATGAGAATGCACTTATAAAATTCCACCTTGTTTATAATGCCCCTTACCTACAAATAGTATCCATAAAGGTGAATAATAATGCTTCTTCTTGCCCAAAAAACAACATGAAAAGGAATGCTTTCTGTGAATCGTAAAATGACCCCCCGTCTTTTCATTGGGATCGAAGGCGGAGCAACCCATACCACAGCGGTATTGATGGATGGCCAAGGGCACGTCCTAAAACGCGCAGAGAGCGGACCTTGCAATCTTCGATTGCTCAAGGACCCGGAAATCATTCGGCTATGGATGAGATTAAAAAAGAAGCTTTTTTCTAGGAATACATCTAAATCCGCAAGGCCTGTTGGTGTGGGAATATTTCTAGCAGGCTGTCGGACGCGTTTGGATGAAAAGCGTATCCTGCGTATGCTCAAACTCGTTTGGCCACATTCCTATTATGCAGTAGGTAACGATACTCAATCAGCTATGGCCGCAACGTTGGGTGATCAAGATGGCGTAGTTGTGATATGTGGCACCGGCTCTAATATTTTAGCGCGCCGAGATCAAAAATTAGTTCGTATAGGTGGATGGGGTCATGTGGGAGGTGATGAAGGCAGTGGTTATTGGATGGGGCGAGAACTTCTTCGTGGGATTTTTCATGCCTATGATATCACTGGTAAAACAGACGCCATTAGCCAAGCAGTTTTAAGATTTCTTGGGATAAACACAATCGAAGAAGAATTGCTTGCATGGTCCTTGACGGCTTTAAAGCAAGAGATTGCTTCTCTTTCCCAAATCATCTTTCAATATCCTCGACACCTTCTTGTGCGCCGGATTATCAAAGAGGCAACAGACCTTCTAGCCGCGAATATCGCTTTAGCAGTACATAAAGCCGGCTTTTTATCTACACATTCGGACCGTAAGGTTACGGTGGTTATTCATAAAGGGTTGGCTAGCCATCAGCCAATTTTTTATAGGGCTTTGGCAAGAGCCACCGTCAAGCGTTTATCAAAAGTAAAACTAATTTTATCAAAAGCGGAAGGAGCCGTTGGCGCAGCATGGCTTGCAAAAAAACAGGACAAAATATTTAAATCCGAAATCCAAAAATTTCCATCCTCTATTTTCCATCGTCATCTTTCCCAAGCGTTAACCGAGCAACGCAATCCACGAACTACGAATTTACATCGGCAATCTATCCCCCAACTGGTTCAGATCATGTTAAATGAAGAATCGCGTACCATTCCCGCTATTTGCGCTCAAAAGAAGGTAATTGCAGAAGTGATTGGATGGATCGTTGCTGCGTTTAAAAAAGGCGGGCGATTATTTTATATAGGGACTGGAACAAGCGGGCGGCTCGGAGTTTTGGATGCTGCAGAATGTCCGCCTACTTTTGGGTGCGACCCGGAAATGATCCAAGGAATTATTGCAGGGGGTACCCAGGCACTTTATCGGTCGGTGGAGGCTATAGAAGATAATACCGATGATGGGCGCCAATCGATTCGCGATCGCGGAGTTGGTAAAAAGGATATCGTGATTGGTATTAGCGCCAGCGGTTCTACGCCTTTTGTGTTGGGTGCTCTCGAAGAAGCTCATCAGATTGGCGCAAAAACGGTTTTATTAACCTTTAACCCACATACGAGCTACGAGCTACGAGCTACGAGCTTTAAGAAAATTGCTGTTGCTACGGGTCCGGAGGTGATTACCGGTTCTACGCGACTAAAAGCTGGGACAGCAACAAAGTTAATTTTAAATATGTTTACCACGATTGCCATGGTTCGTTTAGGCAAGGTACATAGCAATCTCATGATCGATTTAAAGCCTTCCAATGAAAAGCTTCGCGATCGTGCGGTACGAATTTACTCCACTTTAAAAAAACTTTCTTATGAGAAATCTCGCGAGCAGTTAGAAAAACATCATTGGGATCTCAAGGCCTTGTTAAATCATAAATAGAAGGAGGGGAGATAGTTTCTAAAGCGCTGATATTCGACTCAGCTAAACTACGAATCACGCCATCCCTCAAGAGCAAAAACCTCTAAATCTTCGTAGTTTGCAACTTTCTGATTAAGAGGAATAAGAACTTTCTTTCTAGTCACCGCATGGGTCCGGATATACTGGCTTACTTGCACTGACCATTTAAAACTATATTCACTGGCTTTTGATATGGTTCCTGGTTTTGGGAGAGGAGGCAATTTATCCAGGTCATACCTCGATGATAACGATCGCTCATTATCCATAAACCAAACAGAGCGCCCTGATTTTAATGTGGATTCGATGGCATTTAAGACAGGGTTAAGAGGATCTAAAAGCAAAGTTTGTTCCTTAAGAAGATCGTATCTATCGGTACGAAGATCTGCAATAGGGGGAACTGTAAGCCAAACCGTATGACCCTGATAATATCGTTTAAAGGTAATGCCGCAATACCATGGGTTGATAACAATAAGATCCTCCTGATAGGCTGCCCCTTTAAGATATTGAGCAATGGCATCGACATTCGTTTGACGAAGAGAAACGTGTTTCAAAGAAATTGGAATAAGCAAAATTCCAACAAGAAAAGCGATGCCAAGGCGACTCCACCGTAGAACGGTTGTTTGGGCATAAATTATTTCCAAACAAAAAACGATGATCCCGAATAATAAAACAATGTGCCAAGGCTGAATAAATCGGTTCGCAACTTTTAAAAAGAGAATATAACCAACCGTACCACCTATCAGAGTCAACAAAACATAAAGCATCAGAGATTTTTTTGGAGATGTATCTGTTGCCAAAGGAGTCATTAAAAATATTCGAGCAGCTGTAAGGATGCCTCCAATAA
>CAZNSF010000165.1:0-4328 GCA_964575565.1 uncultured Verrucomicrobiota bacterium
CCAGATCCCATGCTCTCGGCCATGTCTGCATATCGACAAAGCATTAAACCTTCTAAATATCATGGCACCCTTGCTTGGATTGAAAACCACCCTACGCGAAATGGATGTAAAAAAATTATTGCATTCAAAGACTATTTTTCAGGTGCCTCAGCGCGCGCCAAAGAGCTTGGGTACAACCTCGAAACTTTTTGGCTGCGGGAACCAGGATTAACTCAACAACGGATTGGTAAAATGTTGACATCTAGAAATATTCTTGGACTTTTAGTTGCCCCTCAACCTCGTGGTCGTGCGCATTTGCGTTTAGAATGGGAGCATTTTTCAGTGGTCGCCATGGGGCATAGCTTAGTTCGTCCACAATTCCATATGGTGGCCGGCAATTCGTACCTGGCAATGATTCAAGCTGTACGGCGACTTTATGCCTTAGGATATCGGCGACTTGGATTTGTAACCACCAAACTTCATACTGAAAGCGTAGCTCATAATCAACATGCTGCTTTTTTGATGGAACAAGAAAGATTAAAAATTAATGAACGGATTCCTGTTTTAATTTTGCCTAGCGAGAAGGAAGGAGGATTCACTAAACCAGAACCGGGGGTTTTGCAATGGCAAGAGAAGTATATGCCCCAGGCTATTATCACTACGATTCCAGAAGTTTTTGGTATGTTAAAAAAAACAGGTCAAAAAACATCTCAAGGGATTGGGCTGGCAATTTTAAATATGCCACACCGTTTAGAAAACTTTTCCGGTATGAATATGGACGCGTATTTGACTGGCAGAGTAGCAACAGATTTTTTGGTAAGCATGATTTATCGCTACGAAAAGGGAATTCCAAAAAATCCGCAACGAATACTTATCGAAGGCACATGGGTGGAAGGCAAAACGGTTCGTCGTATTAATGTATAGCGCTTAACAGTAAGCAGATATTTTTAAAAAACAAGAGGGTTGTAAACGGCTTTGGGTTAAAGCTGCAACCGAAATACTATTTTCTCAACCGCAACCAGCGCTCCACCCACAATCCATACAGGCAATACAGGAGCCTGTTTGGCGCAACTGACTGCTACCGCAATCGGGACACTCTGTATATTTCCCCTTAGAAATACTTGCCATGACTGCAGTTTTAAAACGCGGAGTAAGGGTGTTAGAAGGTTCTTCTGTTTTGCTTTTGGCCTTACTGCTTCCATTCCCATTTGTTCTATTTCCGTTAGTTACCTGTTCAGGATTTTTCTTGGCAAGAGCAGATAGTTCTGAAGAGTTATTTTCAGGATGCTCTTTTTCACTAGCTACAGCTTGTTCTCCAAAATTTAATAAGGTTTGATTCTGTTCTTCGAAAATTGTTTCTCAATATTTAACTACATAATCCACACTGGATTCTGCGGTGGGAATCTTTGGATTGTCCACAAAGCCCGATGGTTCAAAACGTGTATGCTTAAAGCTTTTGGAAATTTCACTAAATGGAATCCCGTGCTGAATTGCCAACGATAAAAGTTTAGCGAAAACACCTGCCATCCCAGAAACAAAGGACCCTTCTTTATTCATTGTAAGGAATACTTCGCAAGGCGTTCCATCTTCATAACGGTTTACGGTAAGATATCCTTTATGTGAACCCTGAATCGTAAATTGGTGAGTCTCACCCACACGACGTTTGGGAGGACGTCGACGCGTGATGAATTCTTCCACAGGCCGATCTTTTTGTAATTCTTGGATCTCTAGTTCTTTTACATATAAAGTACTCTCAAGTTTTTTAAGGCGGTCTGAAACCTTTTCAAATTCAGAGCTCGATGGTGTTTTAGCCCCTGTTGACATGGGAGCAACACCCTTCGAACCATCACGGTAGATGGCCACAGACTTTACTCCTAATTTCCAAGCTTGAATATATAATTGCTCGATGTCTTCTACCGTAGCACTATTTGGAATATTTACTGTTTTAGAAATCGACCCGCTAATCCAGTGCTGTGCATACCCCATCATTTCGAGATGTGCCATGGGGCGGATAAATTGTTTGCCGCAACCACACGGATTTGCGCAATTAAACACATTCAAATGTTCCGCTCGAATATGAGGTGCGCCTTCTATAGAAAATCTTCCACAAATGATATCACTAGATTTCATGATCTCTTCTTCTGTAAAACCCAAGGTCAATAAAAGATTAAAATCCTGTGAACTATATCCTTCAGATTTTAATCCTAGGCGTTTGAAGGTTTCTTCGCCAAGCGTCCAAATATTCATCACATAGCTAAGCGAAGATGTATTCGCGATTGCTTTTTCGAGTTTATCAAGTTCAATATCGATAAGTCCTTTATTCTTCAGAGAAGTGCGATTAATGGAGCACTTGCTATCGAGAGTCATCGTGCCAGCCATGTAGGTAAAAATATCTTTTGCTTGCGAAGGTGTATAGCCGAGTTTAGCAAGCGCTCGTGGAACCATGTGGTTAATAAGTTTAAGATACCCGCCACCCGAACAACTTTTAAACTTTACAAGAGCAAAATCGGGTTCAATCCCCGTGGTATCGCAGTCCATAAGAAATGAAATAGTTCCTGTTGGGGCAATGACCGTAGCTTGAGCATTTCGATAACCATACTTTTTGCCAATTTGATAGCATTCCTCCCAAATATTTTGAGATTCATGCGCATATTCTTTGATGGCAGAATTGTTTTGATGCACTTCATTTGCTAATTGCAAAGCCAGCTTCATGTGTTTTTCAATTACGCCAAGCATAGGCTCGCGATTTTTCATAAAATCTTGGAATGGCCCAACGACTCTGGCAATGTTTGCCGACATAAGGTAGGCTTCCCCAGTCATGATACTGGTCAGTGCGCCGATGAGTTGACGGCCCAAATCAGAATCATAAGGAATCGCCAATGCCATAAGGAGCGCACCCACATCTGCATAGCCTAGGCCTATTGTACGATAGGCATGGCTCATCTCACAAATTTTTGCAGTTGGGTAACTAGCATTATCTACGATTAAATCCTGTGCTAAAAAGAAAATACGAACTGCAGCACGATATGCTTCTGTATTAAATTGATCGTCTTTATCCAGGAATTTCGTAAGCCTTAGCGACGCAAGATTGCAAGCTGTGTTATCCAAAAAGAAATATTCACTACAAGGATTTGAAGCATTAATTCGTCCTGAATTTGGGCAAGTATGCCATTCATTGGATAGATCATCATACTGGATACCGGGTTCAGCATTGTCCCAAGCGCTTTCAGCCATTTGTCGCATTAAATCACGTGCGCGATATTTTTCGCATGGTTGGCTATTTTTTACATAACGCGTCCAAAACTCACCATCGCATCCCACTGCCTCCATAAAATCTTTTGTCACACGAACTGACTGATTGGAGTTTTGAAAGCGGACAGTATCATGATAAATTAATCCATCCATATTGCTAGGATAGCCGTGTTGTTGCGTAAGAATCCTGGCAATATCCTCTTGCTTTTTCTTTGCCCAAATAAATTCCCGGATATCGGGATGGGTTACATTAAGAATATCCATTTTTGCTGCGCGCCGTGTTTTGCCACCGCTTTTAATAGCACCAGCTACACTATCAAAAATACGCATAAACGATAATGGGCCACTGGCTTTGCCACCCCCGGAAACAGGTTCTTTTGAAGAACGAAGCGTAGAATAATTTGTGCCTGTGCCAGAGCCAAATTTAAAAAGACGTCCTTCTTTAACTGCGTGATCCAGAATGCCTTCCATATTATCTCCAATATCCATAATAAAACAGGCAGAACATTGCGGATAATGATAAGGACCAGGAGCTCGTTTTGCTTTACCCATTTTACGATCATAATAAAAACCGGATGCTTCTCCCTCTTCTATTTTACGATAATGCCAGAGCCCACAATTGAACCAAACGGGACTATTAAAAGCCCCATACTGATGGATTAAAAGCCAAGTTAATTCTTCTTCAAAAATCTGTGCATCCTTTTTGGTGGCAAACACTCGATCCCTTTCTTCACCCCAAAAACGCATGGTTTTTACGACACGATTAATGAGATCTTTAATCGAGTTTTCTCTAGCACCAGGGATTTTGTGGTCACCGTAGAAATACTTGCTGGCAGCAATCTTAACAGCCGTTGGAGACCAAAAATCAGGGTGCTCTACGCCGCGTTGGGTAAAGATCGTTTCACCGCGGTCATTGGTAATCGAAACATCTGTTTTTTGCCACTCAATTTCATCATAAGGATGTATTCCCTCCTGTGTGAAATAGCGTTCAATCGTAAGCCCTTTTAAGTTTTTTGCTGTTGATGGATTAGAAGTGGGACGATTTTTAGAAGATTTGGAGGGTTTGGATTGGCTACGAGAAACTTTCATAGAAATTT
>CAZNSF010000166.1:0-4818 GCA_964575565.1 uncultured Verrucomicrobiota bacterium
TGGCCGCCAGAGTGGTAAGTGTGTGCTGCTGCCATTGGACCATATTGTTGCGCGCCGCATTGAAACCGACCAACTTGATAAAAAAGGACGTAAGATTGTAGAATTTTGCGATATAAAATCCACACTCGATCATTCTATTGAGGATGGATGGTGTGGCGTGGATATTGGCCCGAAAACGATCAAAGCGTATCAATCGACACTTCAAACAACTAAAACTTTATTTTGGAATGGTCCGATGGGGATTTTTGAAAAAAAGGATTTTGCAAAGGGTACTTACGAAGTTGCGCGCGCCGTGGCAGAAAGCAGCGCAAAATCTATTGTCGGAGGCGGAGACTCCGTAAAAGCAATTTCTAGCAGCGGATTGGCAGGTAAAATCACTTTCTTAAGTACAGGAGGTGGGGCTTCCCTGGAATTCCTCGAAGGGAAAGCCCTGCCGGGAGTAACTGCATTGACGGATAAATAAAATATTTCTAAAATCATGAAGACGCGACGCCCCATTATTGCAGGGAATTGGAAAATGCACAAAACAGTCAACGAAGCTGAAAATCTCGTAAAAGATTTAATCTTAGAACTTCCTGATCTTATTGATGTCGATGTGGTGGTTTGCCCACCCTTTACTGCTCTTTATAAGGTCGCTGATATGGTTTCGAATACCCATATTCGTGTGGGCGCACAAGATATGTACTGGGAAAACGAGGGCGCTTATACTGGTGAAATATCAGCCATGATGCTTCGCGCAGTTTATTGCCGTTATGTGATTGTCGGCCATAGCGAGCGGCGCCAATATTTTGGTGAAAATGACGCAATCGTAAACCGCAAGGTAAAAACAGCGTTAGCAGCTAGTTTACGCCCAATTATCTGTGTTGGCGAAACTTTGGAACAACGCGAAAAACAAAACTTTAAAGCTATTGTGCAAAAACAAGTCCATCATAGTCTCGAGGGAATCTCTGCTGATTACACCGAAGAACTTGTGATTGCTTACGAACCTGTATGGGCCATTGGCACCGGCCGTCATGCAACAGCATCCGAAGCCCAGGAAATTCATGTATTGATCAGATCCACATTGGCTAAACTCTTTAGTGTAAAACAAGCAAACAAAATTCGAATTCAATATGGCGGGAGCGTTAAGCCTGATAACGCGGTAGAACTACTTAGCCAACCTGATATCGATGGAGCCCTTGTCGGAGGATCTAGCCTTGATGCGCGCAGTTTTTCGGCTATTGTTCTTGCTGCAAAAACAAAATGAGAACCCCTTACCTACACGCTTAAGCCTATGCAAATTCTAATCTATTGTTTACTAGCGATTCATGTAATCGTTTCCGTTTTATTGGTTTTTATCATTCTGATGCAACGCCCACGAAGCGAAGGGTTAGGAACTGCCTTTGGTGGCGGGGTTACAGACACCCTTTTTGGTTCTAGTACGGGCAATATACTTACAAAATTCACTTCATATTTGGGCGCCATCTTTTTTATTACAACAATTGCGCTTGCTTACCTTTATAGCCACCCAAATTCATCCGGCACACTTGGAAAGAAACTCGAAGCTGCATCTCCTGTCGCAAAACCAATTATTCCAACAAATGCCCCTAATTCTAAACCAACTATCCCACCGCTATCTTCCAATAATACCACTAATAAAATTGCGGAAGATCCTACTACAACTACTACTGCTTCCACAAATAAACCGGTTTCAAGCCCTGCTAAACAAACACCCTCTAAAGGCATTCCCATCAATAAAACAGAGAAGAAGTAGGCGGCACTTTTTAAGTATATTTCTTAGCAAACTTGATTTTATTTTCTGTCGTTTGTGCAGCAGACGGCTGAATCCCTTGCGGTTTAGTCGTTGGTTGAGAAGAAACTGTCGATCCTTTATTTTGTGTGGGCGATGGCAATACAGGCTCTTCTTCCATCTCGCCAGAAAATCCATCTTCAGACACAGATTCTACAGCTTCCGTTGCCTTGCGTGCTTTACCAAATTCTCCACTTTTACTAGCAATTTCTGCAAATGCTGCTTGCAACTGATAAAGGGTACCAGAAATAATCTTTTCTTCTTCTTTTGTCAGATTTCCTTTGGTCTTCTTTTGAAGAACCGACATCATTTCGATCATCATTTCAGCGCCATTAAGATCCGGTGGCCTCTGCCTCCCCTGGGGATCCGGCATACTGCCCAGCATGATAATTGCATTTTGGGCTAAAATTTCAATCAGTTGCGCAAAAAGAATTGTTTGCTTTCGCGTTTCATCAGGTTTATTTACACGATCTGCCATAAAGCAAGATGATAAAGACTTAATAAGAAATGAGAAGTAAAAAAACCTGCTAAAATCTTATCAAGTGTAGCAGCTTTTTAGCAAAAGCGGATAGAAACTGCTCTTATCTTCCAATCCATTGCAAATAATAGCTCACACATTTTTCTCCCCAAAAAAGCCAGATCACCGCAGCAACTGCAAGATAAGGCCCATAAGGCAGCTTCCATCCCCATTCTTTCTTTCCAATAACTATCATCGTTAACCCCACAGCAGAACCTATTAATGAAGAAACTAAAATAACAAAAAAAACGGCTTTGGGTCCTAAAAAGGCACCCATGGCAGCTACAAATTTTACATCGCCAAATCCCATTGCCTCACGAGGAATATAAATCGCTTGCGTGATAGCTCTTAGTTTATCCGTTCCTGAAAGCGTAAGAATTTCGCTATCGACCTTGATCTCTTGCCAGTTTACTTGAATTTCCGCTTTCTCCCACTTTTTATCACCTAAACATACCTCTGCGGCACTGAATTTTAACACATCGGTTTCTCTTGAAAAAATATTTTCCCATAATTCTATTTCCGATTCGATTTGAATTCCTTCCGCAGTTAAAAACACTTCCGTAGGATTTGACAAAACAACTTTTTTAACTCCAAAAATCCGTTTTCCTAATTCTACAACTATCCAAAGCGCTCCGTAACCTGCCAGGGCTCCCGCTAAACTCCAAAGAGCAGCCATCACATGTAGAGTCTGATTTTGCAAAGCAGGAATTAACCCACTACAAATAAGCCCAACGACGATTCCGCCAAGAGTGATTTCATCGGGAATGATATAATGCTCAAAATCAATAAATGTGGCTGCAATTAGACCGCAAATGAAAACAAGATAGGCCACCGCCTCCCATGTAGGAAATTGTTTCCATGTATAAAGAAATAAAGCAGCAGTGAGCCATTCAACGATCCAATAACGGATCGAGAAGCGAGCACCACAATCTCGGCATTTACCTTTTAAAAGCAGATAGCTAACGAGTGGAATATTATCAAACCAGTGAATCATCGAGCCGCAAGAATAACAACGCGAACGCGGTGCAACAATCGAATCACCTCTTGGCAGCCGGTGGATACAAACATTTAAAAAACTACCCACCACGGCGCCTAAGATAAATATCGCTCCAGGAAGAAACCAAGGTGGCAATGCTTCCTTTATTTCCATCCAAGTTGCACCGCCAATCATTGTATTCATGATTTCACTGTGTCTCCTCTTTTAATTTTATCGAAAAGTTTCTCTCTTGTAAATTTCTCGATGAAGCGCCTGGCGCATTATTTTTATAGGAGCTTTACGACCAGTCCAGATTTCAAACGCCTTGACTCCTTGGTGAAGCAACATCTCAAGCCCACCGGAAATACGGCATCCAAGTTGATCAGCTATTTTCATTATAGAGGTCTCTGCTGGAGAATAAATCATATCAAAGAATAACTTGGGGTTACACCGTTGCAATCCTGTACGTGAAATTGGCAATGGATCCCTGTTGTTTAATCCAAGACTTGTGGCTTGGATTACTAAATCACAAGGTTCCGCAGAAAAAACACATATCGTTTTTGTTCCAAGAAAACGAATCGCACGTGCCACCGCAAACGCCTTGGATCGAGTTCGGTTGAGTAAAATCAACTTCTTTGCGCCCGATAAAGCCAACTGAATAGCTGCACTTCGCCCGGCTCCACCACATCCAATAATGGTTGCGATCTTGCCTTGTGGACGAAAAGAGAATTTCTCTTGCAAGGCTTTTAACAACCCATATCCATCAGTATTGTAACCATGAATAGATGAAGTGCGGTTTCGACTAAAAAATTTAATCGTGTTAACGGCTCCTAATTGAAGCGCATTTCTCTCCTTACAGTTGATATATCGCATGACGAGAATTTTGTGTGGCACTGTGAGGTTCACACCGACAACCCCTGCTGCAGTCAATCCTCGAAGAGTGGTTCCCAGATCGCTAGGCTTTACATCAAAAGCTAAATAGCACCAATTTAAATCAAGCGCTTTAAAAGCAGCATTAAACATTGCTGGCGAAGCCGTGTGGGCAATCGGATGGCCTAGTACAGCAACTACTTGAGTGCGACTATTGATTTGCATGCCATCCTCTTTGTGTCAGGAAGCGTTCTTTGGTGCAAGCTTGCAACTTGAAGATCATTAGAAAAATTTTAAAAAAAGTGGAATCAAGCCTTGCAGAAGTTTACTAAATTTGTTTGCAAAACACACAGGCGTACCCGATAACTTACTTTTTGATGACAGCTAAAAACGGATCTCCAAAAAATGGGACTTCATGGTCTATCCAGGATGCCCTCACACTCTACAATATCGAAAATTGGGGCAGTGGTTACTTTTCGATCAATGAAGAAGGGCACATCTCTGTTTCGCCTATCCAAGCCAAAGGCTCCAGTCTCGATCTAACCCACGTATTAGCTGAAGCCAAATCGCGCGGTCTGGAATTGCCACTCCTTATTCGTTTCCACGATCTGTTGCGTCATCGAGTAGAATCGATCAATGAATCTTTTGCCGCCGCTATTGCAGAAA